>REAQ01000161.1 GCA_004294195.1 Sphingobacteriales bacterium
GGCCGGTGATAGGGCCGTTACCGTTAACACAGAGCTTGACTCTGATGTCATGGGACTTGAGGAAGTAGTGGTTACCGGTACATCTGCAGGGACCACCAGAAAACAATTGGGTAACTATGTGGCATCTGTAAAGGGCGATGCCATCAACCGTTCTGCACCACCTAACGTGCTGGCCGGTCTGCAGGGTAAAACACCCGGCGCGCAGTTCATCCAGAACAGTGGTGATCCCGGTGGTGGTATGAGTGTAAGGCTTCGTGGTGTGAGCACCATCAGCTCTTCCAGTGAGCCCCTGTATATCATTGATGGGGTGATCGTGAGCAATAGTGCAAGAAGGGTGACTAATACACAGTCTGACTACGACGGACAAATTTCGGTTGCGCCTAACCGTTTGGTTGATATCAACCCTGCGGATATCGAGCGTATTGAAGTACTGAACGGTGCAGCTGCCGCAGCGATCTATGGTAGTCGGGCCAACGCCGGTGTGATCCAGATCTTCACCAAGCGCGGAAGCACAGGCGCACCTGTGGTAAGTGCAAGCACATCCGTGATGGTGAGTCAACTGAGAAAAGATCCTGGCTTCAACACCGCGGCAACAAAGTTCGGTGGACCAACAGACGGACCAACCGCGCAGACCCAGGATATCCTTACCCCTGCGCTGACCAATACTACAGCGGTGACGCGGTATAATTACTGGGACTATATCTTCCAGACCGGTGTAGGTACAGATAATAATGTATCCGTACGCGGTGGGAAAGACAAGACCAAATATTTTGCATCAGCCTCTTACTATTTCAACCAGGGTATCATTAAGAATACTGATTTCCGCAGGTTCAGTTTCCGTGTGAATTTGGACCAGGAACTGGCGAAGTGGGCAACCCTTTCTGTAGGGATGAACTATATTAATTCTGCCGCGAATGAGAAGCCAGATGGCAATACTTTTTACTCACCTATTAACAGCATTACCATCCTCGGCAACTTCCATGATATCCAGAAGCGCGATCAGAATGGAAATCTACTGGCCGTAGGTGAACGTGGAAGGGTAAATCCGGTGTCTGTGATTGAAGACATTAAGCAAAGACAAACTACAAACCGTGTCATTTCATCTGTAGCATTAAAGTTGAAACCTTTCAGGGATTTCACCTTGGATTATACAATGGGTATCGATAACCTTTCACAACTTGGGACTACGTATATTCCTCCATATTCTTATAATGCGAGCCCAGGTTTCTGGGGTGGTGGATTAACGCTTGATCCCACGCTCAATGGTTATGCGAGTACCGGTAACAACCAACAGTTCCTCATCAACCATGAGATCAATGGTACGCTGAACAAGCGCATCACGGATAATCTGGTGAGCACTACGCAGATCGGTTATTCTCTGCAGTATGAAAAAGGAAACTATGCCGTGTTACAGGGCCGCGGTCTGGCCCCGTTTGTACAAACAGTACAAGGTGCAAGTACGGTTTTGCCCGGACAGGATCAACGTACTGAGATCTCCATTTCCGGTGGTTATATCCAGCAGAATTTCAAATTCAAAAACAGGCTCTTCCTGACGGCTGCGGCTCGTCTGGACGGATCTTCTGTGTTTGGAGAAGACCAGCGCAACCAGCTCTACCTGAAGTTTAGTGGTTCATATGTATTGAGTGATGAAGGTTTCTGGGAGAAGCTAGGCCTCAATAAATTCTGGGATTACATGAAGATCAGGGCAGCCTATGGTGAGAGCGGAAACTTGACCGGTATCGGCGCTTACTCACGCTTCAATATCTACAGTGCCTCTCCACTGGTGGGCAGAACCTCACTAAATAGTCCCGGTCAGTTGGCTAACGAAAACGTAAAGCCTGAAACGCAACGGGAATTTGAAATAGGTACAGACATGAGCTTCCTAAAAGGGAGAATCAACCTGACGTTCAACTACTATAACAAGCGTGTGGAAGATCTGTTGATCAGCCGGTTCATCAACCCCAGCCAGGGTTATACCAGCTTGTTGGGTAATGTAGGTTCGCTCTCCAACAAAGGATTTGAAATTGCGCTGGGTCTTGAACCGATCCGCGGCAAAAACTTCACCTGGAACCTGGATGTGATCTTCAATAAGAATAAGAACAGGGTTGAAGAGATCCCACAAGGTCTGATCCAATTCAATAACCCTGCAGGTTCATCTTCATTGTTACCTGGCTATCCAGTGGGTGTGTTCTACGGTTTCTTTTTTGCTCGTGATGCCAATGGCAACGAGATCAAGAATGCATCCGGCATTCCTGTGCAGGAAAGAGGTACGCAGTTAACGCCCAGCACCTACACGGTTCAACGTGATGCGAATGGTTTGCCAACAGGTACGCCACTGCGCAGGGTGATCGGTGACCCCAATCCGGATTGGACAGGAACGGTTGCAAGTACAATGACTTACAAGAAACTCAGCCTCCGTTTACAATTTGACGCGGTACAAGGCAATACCATCTGGAACGCGGATTTCCGTACCCGTCAGGGTGTAGGTAATG
>REAQ01000286.1 GCA_004294195.1 Sphingobacteriales bacterium
AAATGCCAACCAAAAAAATCCAAAACCCCACTGGCCTTCAGTTTCGTCGCCAGTTTACCCGCGACGATATCAGCGTATTCGACATGTTCGAGTACGATTACCGTACCTCAGTTATCCGCAACCCTAGCGGTGAGATCGTGTTTGAGATGAATAATGTGGAGGTTCCCAAGCAGTGGAGCCAGATTGCCACGGATATCCTGGCACAAAAGTATTTCCGTAAAGCGGGCGTACCACAGGCAGATGGGTCGCTTGGAAGGGAGACTTCAGCTAAGCAAGTGGCCCATCGTATGGCCAATTGCTGGAAGGTTTGGGGTGAGCGTTATGGTTATTTCAATTCTGCAGAAGATGCGCAGGTGTTTTATGATGAGTTGGTCCACAGCATCCTCAACCAGGCCTGTGTACCCAATTCTCCTCAGTGGTTCAACACTGGTCTATATGAAAGCTATGGCATCAAGGGTAAGCCGCAGGGGCATTATTATGTAGATGCGGCAGACGGCATTCTGAAAAAATCGACCTCTGCCTATGAGCGTCCGCAGCCGCACGCCTGCTTTATTCTCTCTGTAGAGGATGACCTGGTGAATGATGGGGGCATCATGGATCTTTGGGTAAGGGAAGCCAGGATCTTTAAATATGGATCAGGTGTAGGTACGAACTTCTCCAGTGTGAGGGGTGAAGGTGAGAAGTTGAGTGGCGGTGGCACATCTTCAGGTTTGATGAGCTTCCTCAAAATAGGTGACCGAGCAGCTGGTGCCATCAAGAGCGGAGGTACTACCCGCCGTGCAGCTAAAATGGTTTGCCTGGACCTGGATCATCCGGAAATCGAGCTGTTTATCGATTGGAAAGTAGAGGAGGAGAAAAAAGTAGGGGCATTGATCGCAGCAGGTTATGCCAGCGACTATGAGGGCGAGGCATATCGCACCGTATCTGGACAAAACTCCAACAACTCCGTTCGTATCCCCAATGAATTCTTCGAGAAACTGGAAAAAGGCGAAGACTGGGAACTCAAAGCACGCTCTGATGGCAGAGTGATGAAGAAGATTCCTTCTAAAGCGCTTTGGGATAAAATTGCCTATGCAGCTTGGCGTTGTGCAGACCCGGGTACCCAATACGACACCACCATCAATGAATGGCACACTTGCCCTCAAGGTGGTCGCATCCGGGCCTCCAACCCATGTAGCGAGTACATGTTCCTGGACAACACCGCTTGTAACCTGGCATCTGCCAACCTTCGTAAATTCTTCAATGAGGCCGATAACAGCTTTGACGTTGCCGGCTTTGAATATACCGTTCGCCTCTGGACCACCGTATTGGAAGTATCCGTGCTGATGGCACAGTTCCCTTCTAAAGAAGTGGCGCAGTTGAGCTACGACTATCGTACACTTGGTCTCGGATATGCCAACCTCGGCTCTATGCTGATGGTAAGCGGAATTCCTTATGATAGTGAAGAGGCCCGTGGCATCGCTGGTGCTATTACCGCGATCATGACCGGTGTCTCTTACAAAACATCCGCGGAACTTGCGGAGATCCTCGGCCCCTTTGCCCGCTACGAAGAAAATAAAGACGATATGCTGCGTGTAATGCGCAACCATCGTGCAGCAGCTTACGATGCAGAAGATGCATACGTAGGCCTGAGCATCAAGCCACAGGGGATCAAGGCACAGTATTGCCCAGACTACCTGTTGACAGCTGCCTGCAAGGCATGGGACGATGCGGTGGAAATGGGTGAGAAGTACGGCTATCGCAACGCACAAACCACGGTTATTGCACCAACCGGTACCATTGGACTGGTGATGGATTGTGACACAACCGGAGTTGAGCCAGACTTTGCCCTCGTGAAGTTCAAGAAGCTTTCCGGTGGTGGTTATTTCAAGATCATCAATGAATCCATTCCTTCTGCACTGCGTAACCTCGGTTATACAGCGAAAGAACAGGATGCCATTATTAAATATGCAGTAGGTGCGGCCAGCTTCAATGGTGCGCCATTCATCAACCACCAGACCCTCAGCGAAAAAGGGTTCATTGCCGATGAGATCCGTAAACTCGATGAAGCCGTGAAGTCTGCATTCGAGATCGGATTTGTGTTCAACGTTTACGCACTGGGCGAAGAGTGTATGCAGCGCTTCGGGTTCAAGCCTGAAGAGTATTTCAACCCCAACTGGAGTATGTTGGAAGCACTCGGATTCACTGGCGAGCAAATGGATGCAGCAAATGACTATGTATGTGGAACGATGACCATTGAAGGAGCACCCTTGCTCAAAGACGCACATCTTCCTGTGTTTGATTGCGCCAACAAATGTGGAAAGAAAGGAGAGCGTTATATCCATGCACACGGACATATCCGTATGATGGCGGCTACACAGCCATTCATCTCCGGTGCGATTTCCAAAACCATCAACCTCCCTAACGAGGCTAATATTGACGAGATTGCCGATTCTTATTTGCTGAGCTGGAAGCTTGCACTGAAAGCCTGCGCATTGTATCGTGACGGTTCTAAACTTTCTCAACCGCTGAGCAACAAGAGCGATAAAAAAGCGAAAGATGAAGAAGCGAAAGAAGAAGCAGTTATAGCAGAGAGTCCGTTGATCGATGTAGGTAAACTCACTGTGGATGAACTGTTGGAAGAACTGCAGAAACGCATGACCGCTTCTCCGGATACCAAACTGAAGCGTCAACTGTCCCGCATCGTTGAACGTAAGACCCTTCCAGCGAAGCGCAGAGGCTTCACGCAGAAAGCGAAGATTAATGGACAAGCCATCTTCCTGCGCACGGGCGAATATTCTGATGGTACATTGGGAGAGATCTTTATCGATCTGGCCAAAGAAGGATCCACATTACGCAGCTTGATCAACTCCTTCGCCATCTCCGTTTCTGTTGGCTTACAATATGGTGTTCCCCTGGAAGAATTCGTAGAGAAATTTGTGTTCACCAAATTTGAACCAGCGGGTATGGTGGATCACCCGAATATCAAGTCAACCACTTCTATTGTTGACTTTGTGTTCCGCTGCCTTGCGTATGAATACCTGAACAGGACTGATCTGGTGCATGTATTGGATAAGCCTGAGATCGGCAATACAGGGACAGATGAATGGGACGAGCCCATTGCTGACACTAAGCCTGAATTGTCTGACGTAAGGGTGATTGCTCCCGCAGCATCTAACAGCGGTGCTTCAACACCTGCTGTGAAGGTTCAGCGTGCAGCTGCCGTAAAAGCAGAGAATAGCACCCAGGAATTCATGAAGAGCATGCAGTCTGATGCACCGGCTTGTAACACCTGTGGTCATATCACGGTGAGGAGTGGCACATGTTACAAGTGCCTCAACTGTGGTAACTCGATGGGATGCAGCTAGTCAATGTGGCAATGTGAAAATGCGGTAATGCGGTAATGAAATACAAATCCGGTCCTTGGACCGGATTTTTTTTGCTCTGAGAATCAGTGTCTTGGGGAATTTTGTACACACCTTAATAATTTTTGGTACGATGTGTGCGTTAATGAGTCCGAACATAACAGACAACAATAGCCGAAAATCTACCCTAAATCAGAAAACATGAAAAAGTTGATTCTTACTCTGGTCGTTATCACGATCGTCGCTTCTTCCTGCAGCAGGTCCGTATCTCCCTCAGATGCAGCCTCCGGAAGATATAAATCATGCCGGGCCGTTAGGTAAAAAATCGTTTTATAGTTTGGACTTAAGGCTTATGCCCGGTATTTATTTACCGGGCATCTTGGTTTTGCCAGTATGGAAATCTTTGAGGTAGCTGCAGGTATTCAAGGCCTCTTTATAGAACGCGGTAGTTCCATATTTGTCCTTAAGTTCCCTGAATAATGGATTCCTGATCATATTCATCTGATATGCACCCATCGCTTTATCATAAGCATTATAGTCCTGGTTGGCCTTATAGGATGGCTTTCCTTTTTTCTGTGCACACTTTGCCATCATGAACATTGCCCGCGCCTTCATCTCTTTATTGGTGAACAGGTCATGGGATTTTTGAAACCAGGTTTCAGCCCTTGATGCGCCATAGTATTCCTTGTGCCAGGATTCTGCTTTATCTGGTCCCCAGTCGCCCTCAGATCCGCTCCAGTCATAAGCTACAAGTAGCCAGGCATTACCCCAATACGTCATGTTGTAATAACCTTTGGCGAGTTCATAGGCCAGCTTCGCTTTTTTATTGGGATCCGTTTGTTCGTTAAACTGTTTCTTCAAAGCGCTCATCTTTTTGGTAAAGCCAGCCTTGGAATATTTCACCGTATCCTGTGCAGTGGGCGAATGTATATCAAGCAGCAGGTCCGCAAAAGGATTGGCTGCCAAATAGGTGGCATAAGGTTCTTCCTTGAAATATTTTGGATTGATCTTGTTGAACCACACCAATGCCTCATCCAATTTGTCTTCACGCAGCAGGGTTGTACCGATCACATCCTGTACATCTGCGATGCTGATACCGGTGTGTTTTATCAGGTATTTTTCATACAGTGTTGGCGAGGGATTGCGCATATACGCTTCGAGCCTCAAAGCATCAGCGGAAGAAAGGGAATTCTGCAGTGTGGATAGTGATTGATAATTGGTGTACCCGTTATCTGCAGTAGAACGAATATTTTCTGAAGCACCTATGGCCAGAGTCATCTTGTGTTTGTCGCCCTGCTTTTCATAACGGGGTGCAATAACCGCATTCATCAGGTTACGGTAGAATTTCGTCCAGGGGCCATCGGAATAATATCCCATTGCATTTCTATCCGCTACAGCCTTGGTTTCCAGCCATTGAATAGACGGAAGCAGTTTGGCTTCAAATGCCGCGTCAATAACCGGCTGTTCATTGATGGTGATCAGCAACTCAGTAAGTTTCCACTGGTCCGCCAGTACGCCTTTAACACCTTTTCCCTTTGCCGTCTGCAGCCACTGGCGGGCCGTGATGTAGTCTTTATTGATAAAATGCAGGTATGCGGCACCGGTAGCATATAATCCGGGATGCGGGGTGGATTTTTGTGCGGTCATCCACTGCATCCATTCTGCTGTTTCTTTCACTTGTTTGGATGTGACCGTGTCTTTGTCTTCATAGTAAACATTGTAGGCAAAGCTGGCATCACCACTGGGCATATTCCTGCTCAGATATTTTTCTTCTATCTTGTTGATCTCCCTTACCGCAAGCATGTCCAACAACGTATCGCCTGGAGAAAGCCTGCTGATCCTTTCCAGTGTGTTGAGATCAAGCGACGGATTACCCATCGCTATCGTCGCCAATACATTTGCTTTTTCTTTCTCGGTTTTGCAATACCCCAATATCAGTCCAGTCGGTATTTTATTATTGTACACATGATAACCGTAGTAATTGGAAACCTTCTTCATTTTGCCTTCTGCGAAAAGCTGGCAGAACCGATAGGCCGCTTGCGCCTTATCGCCCCTGCGATACAAAGCCCCTGCACGGATGGCTTCAGTGAGCTCATGGATGGATGATGATGCAGGCTTGATCGCTTCTATATCAGCCCACTGAATAGCTGCATCGGGATCATTGGCATATAAATTCAGCCTGGACACTTGATAGGCATAGCGCTGGCGGAAAAAATCCTTTTTTGCTGCATTGTATAAACTGATGCCATTGTTGGCCCAGGCATTGGATTTGTTATTGTCTTTTGCAGGTGGATCCCAGCTGTCCACCACTTGTACATGTGGTTCTATTTTGCGCAAATACATCAGATAGCCCAATGCCTCAAGGTCTTTCTGGGCGACTAGTGCAAGAACCAGACGGTTACGCATAACCGAATCCGGGAGTTTGGTTGCTGTGCCTTTTTCTGCTTGTGTGTATAAGGCCTGTAATTGTACGTGTGAATAATTTCCGGTGAGGTCCTTTGCTTCTTTTGGGGTAGCCTGCACACCCGTATACCCTATCCAGTCTTGCGCGGTCACCTGCCATTGGTCAACAGGTTCATCCCGGCTCCATAGAAAATCATAGGTATAGTAAAATGCCTGAAGACTGTTGTTGTTCCCAAGCCTGTAGTCAAAAAATCCTGTGTAGTAATCATACGGATCATCAGAGCCTGCACAGCCGATGATGTTATAAGGAAAAGCGATAAGAAAGAGGTTAAGGATGGCGGCCAAAAAGAGCTTCCAGCGCATCGGGATCATATTTATTTAAAATTAATGAATCAAGATGGAAGAGGGCAAGTCTTTGGATGGACTGTCCGCCAAGTTTTGTGCGGATCAATTCCCTCGCCTGCGCCAGTTGTTCCGGATCAGATCTTTCAGACCTGAGCCAATCTCCTTTCAGAAAGAGTCGCCCGCCGATGACGGTATCTTTGGTGAACTCCCGTTTGTTTCCCGTTTGTGTCAGGCATGCAACACCTTCCAGTTCTGCCGGATAAACCAATCCGAGGTAGGTTTTGTCGCGGAACCATACCTGCCAGCTGAACAGGGGAAGTGCAGCATCAAGTGGAAGAGGGTAGGGTTGGCCCACCGTCAGGTATTTGTTCATCTCATCTGGATCGATGATGGAGTTGACAGTAGCCGGATTGGTCAGATTGCCCATATTATAACACATCAGTAAGGCTTTATCGGCTGGCGGTACGCCCATTGCTGTCTGGTATTTATAGGGATATAGCCTGAGGGTCACAGAGAGTTTTATTTTTTGCCGATGGGCGATCTTTTTAACGGCATCCACTAACCGGAAATAGTCGGCCTTGCTTTTTTCCATCCAGTCGCAATCCAGCTGCCATTCTTTGGTTTCGGTTATGCCGGCGTTAGTGCAGATTTGGAAGATCCGGTTGCTGATTTTATTTGCGAAGCTGTCTGCATCGGTCCCCTTCATCTGCTTCAATGCTGATTGGGTGATAAATACCACCGGTATGATATTGAGAGCGTCCGGGAAGGGATCGGACTGTTGTAAAGTAGCTACGGGGATCGGTTTACCCGTGACCGGATCGGCATCCACATCAAAAAACTTGACATAGAGTTTGCTGATCCCATGGCGGGCGAGAAAGGCTGTTTCCATACTGTTGGGTTGGTAAACAGATTTCCAGTGATACATGGCTCTTTCAGGCGCAGCGTGGGGAGTTGTGCAGGCTTCACAGAAAAACCACCATAAAATGATGGGTAGTACGAGGGGATGAAAGGTGCAATGAAGTAATTTGCCGGACACATGATAAAAATATGAAGCATTTATTTACAGCAGCGTTTGTTTTTCTCGTGATGGCAGTGGCAGCGCAGGGCAGAAAAGGTCTTGTTGCAGGTCCGATGTTGGGGCAGGTAGACTACAGGGTCGCTAAACTGTGGGCGGAACTGGAGCCTGGTGCGAAAGCGCAATTGAAATTCTGGAAAAAGGGGGAGCAGGCAAAACAGGCAATAGCGCTGAATCAACCTGCCGCTGATGCTGCTGCGCAGGGATCTAATATTGTACATTTCACCTTGCCAGGTCTTGAAGTAAACACGAGTTACGAGTACCAACTGATGGTCAACAATACGAATGTTGCAACGGGTAGTTTCACCACCAAAGAATTGTGGCAATGGCGCAAACCTGTGCCGGATTTCAGTTTCCTTACGGGATCTTGTTCTTACATGAACCAACCGCCGTATGATAGGCCGGGCAGGCCATATGGCGGAGATTCATCGATATATACTACCATGGCCAAAGAAGAGGCGTCCTTCATGATGTGGTTGGGCGATAACTGGTACACGCGTGAAGTGGATTATTACAGTGCATGGGGGTTGTGGAATCGGGCGCAGTATGACCGTAGCAGGCCTATCCTGCAGGACTTCTGGAAGAAGATGCCCCACTATGCCATCTGGGATGATCATGACCAAGATCAGTCATGGTGATGTGGACATATTCATGCTTGATGACAGAACCTGGCGTAGTGCCGATAACTGGGACGACTCGGTAGCGGGTAAACCCAATCTTGAGAAGAAGATGTTTGGGGAAAAACAGATGCAGTGGCTGAGGGATGCATTGGTGGGAAGCAGTGCCACCTTTAAGATCATCGCTACGGGCAGTCAGGTGCTCAATCCGAGATCGCCGTTTGATTGTTTTCGTAGGTTTCCGGCGGAATATCATCCATTCATGCAATTTTTGAAAGAGGAGAAGATCAGTGGGGTGTTGTTTTTGACAGGGGACAGGCATCATTCAGAAGTGATCAAGGTGGAGGGGTTGACGGACTATCCGATGTATGATGTAACGGTGTCTCCGCTGACTTCGGGTACGCATTTGTTTGGAGCAGAGGAAAAAGACAATCCATTCCGGGTGATCGGTATTGATCAGAAGCAGAATTATGGCCGGATCAGTATTGCCGGAAAAGCTAAGGACCGGAGATTAACCGTTAGTTTTGTAGGTGTGAAAGGCGAGGCGTTGGGAGAATGGAGTGTACACGAGAACGAGTTGAAAAAACAAAAATGAAAGTAAACGTATCATATCGGAAGCCACAGGTGTTGCAGGCACTGCGGTATCATTTTATTAGCAAGCGCGAGATCAAACTCATGATCATCCTCGTGAATGTTTTTGCGTTGCTGTCTGCGGTATTATTTTATTTCAAACTGATCACGCCATTACCATTTTTGTTGAGTTCAGTATTATGGATCTCGATGATGGTAGCCTTCTGGATCTGGCTTCCAGCCTTGATCTACAGGAGATCAAAAACATTTAAGGATCAGTTCACGGTGTCTTTAGATGAGCACCATATGGGCATTGAAACCTCGATCAGTCATAAGATTTGGGCGTGGCGGGAGTTTAGTCATATGTTGGAGACTCCTGGATTTTTTCATTTGTATTTCGACAGTAAATCTTTTTTTCTATTGCCGAAGGATGTGTTTGAGAACAGTGATCAGGTGCAGGTGGTGAGGCACTATATCAGGGATGGCATTAAGTAGAATGTGGCAATTTGTTAATGCGGTAATGCGGCAATGTAGGAAGCGCGGCCGTGCGTTGCCGGCCTGCGTGGATACACCCGGAGTGACTGCCGGCGCGCCGCTACGCATAGCGCGCCTTCCACCATTGACGCATTACCGCACTGCCGAATTGCCTCATTGATAAATTATCTTAGTTTCTTCTGCATTTCGTAATGCGGTATCGTGACTTCTTCAAACTCATCAGAGCTGATCTTATAGCCCAGTTTTTCATAGAAACCGACGGCAGATTTGCGGGCGTGCATAGACATCACGTGAAAGCCACGATCCCGGGCTACATTTTCGGCAAAGTTCATCATGGTGGCACCAATGCCCTTTCCCTGGAGGTTGTTTAGGACGGCCATTTGACGCAGCCGGACTTTTTCTTTGGATTCCTGGGTAAGCATGCAACAGGCCAGAATGTCCTCATCATCGAAGGCGCCAATGAGGATATCATTGATCTCTTTGGCCAGTTCATCGTCTGAAAACTGCAATCCGAGCGGTTTTCTGAGGATTTCGTTCCTCAGTTTTACCATTTTAGCGTATTCCGGGCTGCCGTGTTCGATGATCTTTAGTGCCATACAGAAAAATAACGGAGAAGTAACTAAAAATACAAAAAATAGAGCCAAAACATCAATAATCCTTCAAAGCGTTGTTTTTATATCAAAAACTATATTTTTGCAGCCAGTATTAACCAAATATTACAATCATGTCTGACATTGCAACTAGAGTTAAGAAGATCATTGTTGACAAATTAGGTGTTGACGAAGCTGAAGTAACTCCAGAGGCTTCTTTTACCAATGATCTCGGTGCTGACTCATTGGATACAGTTGAACTCATTATGGAATTTGAAAAGGAGTTCAACATATCCATCCCTGACGAGCAGGCAGAAACCATTACGACAGTAGGCCAGGCCGTGGCTTATCTCGAGGAGCACGCTAAATAACTCCACATACGGCGAGTTTTATATATGAATTTAAAACGTGTTGTAGTTACAGGAATCGGCGCACTGACACCCATCGGCAATACTGCCCCTGCATTTTGGGACGGATTGATGGCGGGTAAACCAGGCGCTGATTTCATTACATTGTTTGATGCGGCGAAATTCAGGACCCGCTTTGCCTGCGAGGTGAAAGGTTTCGAGCCTACGGAGTTCCTTGATAAAAAGGAAGCACGTAAGGTTGACCGTTACACCCAGTTTGGCTTGGTGGTGAGTGACGAAGCTGTGAAGGATGCGGGGTTCTCGAAAGAGAATGTCAATCCGGATCGCGTTGGGGTGATATTCTCCAGTGGTATAGGTGGCCTCGTCACCTTCCAGGAAGAGATCATCAACTTTGCCAAAGGCGATGGTACACCACGTTTCAATCCATTTTTCATTCCGAAGATGATTGCAGACATCGCTGCCGGGCAGATCTCCATGAGGCATGGCTTCAGGGGGCCCAACTTTGCAGTAGTGAGTGCCTGTGCATCTTCCACGCATGCCATCATCGAGGCGTTCAACTGGATCCGGATGGGAAAGGCCGATGCCATCCTTGCCGGGGGCAGTGAAGCCGTGGTATGTGCAGCAGGAGTTGCTGGTTTCAACGCGATGAAAGCGCTCAGCGAAAGGAATGATGATCCTGCAACGGCTTCAAGACCTTTCGACAAAGATCGCGATGGTTTTGTGATGGGCGAGGGTGCAGGAATGCTCGTGCTGGAAGAATTGGAACACGCGCTGGCGAGAGGAGCAAAGATCTATGCTGAAGTTGCTGGCGGTGGTGCCACAGCAGATGCCTATCATATTACGGCTCCGCATCCGGAAGGATTAGGTGCTTTGAATGTGATGCGCCAAACGCTGGAGGATGCCAATATGAAACCCGATGACATTGATTACATCAATGTTCACGGTACTTCAACCCCATTGGGTGATATCGCGGAAACCAAAGCCATCCTGAATGTATTTGGGGACCACGCGTATAACCTGAACATCAGTTCAACAAAATCCATGACGGGGCATTTGTTGGGCGCAGCTGGCGCCATTGAAGCCCTGGCTTGCGTATATGCCGTGATGAATGATATGGTGCCTCCAACCATCAATCACTTCACGGATGATCCGGAACTTGATCCCGGACTTAACTTTACTTTTTTGAAACCCCAGGCGAGGAAAGTAAGGGCGGCACTCAGCAATACTTTCGGTTTTGGTGGCCACAATGCCTCCGTTATCGTGAAGAAATTTGAGCGGTAATCGCTATGGCCTTACTTAACTTTACCGAAAGTGCCGGGGAAACGTTCATCAAAGGTTACAGTTTGCAATACTGGCTTCGATATTTCAGGATCAACAAAGAAGACAGGGCTTACTACAAACAGCTCTGTAATGTGTTGGGATTTGCTCCTGGCAAGTTAAACCTGTATACCACCGCACTTAGTCACCGCTCCGTTAAAGAGCATGCAGACGAAAACAATGAAAGGCTGGAGTACCTTGGTGATGCTGTGTTGAGCGGCATCGTTGCTGATTATCTTTTTAAACGTTATCCATACAGGGGTGAAGGCTTTCTCACTGAAATGCGCAGTAAGATGGTGAATCGCCAAACCTTGAATGAAGTAGCGGTAAAGATGGGTCTGAAAAAAATTACACTCTACAATCGTTCCGATAATTCACTAAAGATCTCGCAGATTTTTGGCAACACGCTGGAAGCCCTCGTGGGAGCCATTTATCTCGATAAAGGCTATGACGCCACCAAGCATTGGGTATATAAACGCGTTGTAGCACCACATATGTTTGTGGATGATCTGGAGAACCTCGAGATCAACCATAAGAATAAACTCTACGGATGGGCCAATAAAAATGGCAAGGTGCTTGAATTTGAAACCATCGAAGAAAAAATCGAAAACGGTCGCCGCCTTTTCCGCATCGGCGCGATGGTGGATGGGCAACTTGTAGCAGAGGGGAAAGCCTATAATAAAAAAGATGCATCGCAGATAGCGGCGCAGATTGCTGTTGATAAACTTGGTATTTGAAGAAAGATTGAAGGTTGGGGTTTGAAGGTTGCAGCGTGTCCTTACTGCGACTTGCGACCTTGCCACCTGCGACCTCATTTATTTTATTTCCTGGCACAACTCCAGCAATACACCACCAGCAGATTTGGGGTGAACGAAGCAAATGAGCTTGTTGTCTGCACCTTGTTTGGGTTGGTCCATGAGCAAGGTAAAACCTTCTTTTTTCAGTCGGGCCATCTCCGCATAGATGTCTTCCACTTCAAACGCGATGTGGTGTAACCCTTCGCCGCGTGTCTCAATGTATTTAGCGATCACACCGGTTTCATCTGCACTTTCTAACAGTTCCACTTTGGTGTCACCCGCCTTTAAAAATGCAGTCATCACTTTTTCAGATTCCACGGCCTCTACTTTATAGCAATCCGTGCAAAGGATGGTTTCATACAATGTGATCGCGTCTTTAAGGCTTTTTACGGCGATGCCGATATGCTCCAGTTTTGCCATGAGCAAATATAGCTATTAGCTAATAGCTAATCGCTAGTGGCGAGATGCGAATTGTTGCGGATAACCTTTTGATTTTCAACGCCCTAACCCCTTTGCCCTAATCCCCAATCCCCAACCCTCCCAATGCCCAATGCCCATTGCCCATTGCCTTTTACTATCTTTGCTGTATGAAAATAGATTCCGGCATTTATATCAGTGATAAAGCCAAGGAGCGTGTGGAGATCCTGCTGAAGGAAGAGGGAAGAACTGCAGCGCATTTTCTTCGGGTGAGTGTGGTCAGCGGTGGATGTTCAGGCCTTAGCTATAAAATGGATTTCGATACTACCATGAAGCCCACGGACCAGGTATTTGAGGATAAGGGGATGAAAATTGTCACCGACTTTAAAAGTGTATTATACCTGTTCAATACTATGTTGGATTATTCCGAGGGCCTGAACGGAAAAGGTTTCCACTTCATCAATCCTAACGCTTCCAGGACCTGTGCCTGCGGAGAGTCTTTCTCTGTGTAAAGGGTAAAAAAATCCCGCCGGCGTGAACCGGCGGGCAGCAGTTGGTTTCGGTTGAAACTTCGTTAGTCTTTGGTTAATGGAAGGGTAATCCAATCTGATCCATCTTTTAACCTGAAAAGGTAAAAACCTCGTTTCAGATCGTCCACCCTTATCTGACGTATAGCAGTATTACAAACAAACTTCTTACAAACAGTACCGTTCAAAGAGACAATCTCCACTTCGTATGTGCTGCTTGAAAATGAAAAATTTATGTTCAGAACATCTTTTACCGGGTTAGGGTAGATGATGGCCCTACCAACAGAGCTTGTTTTTCGAATGATTTTTGTAGAAATTTCGCTGCTACCCACGCGCATGATCACTTTATAATAAGCCGTAGACGGCGGGGAAAGGTCTTTCCACTGGTGCCTCACTTGGCTTCTGCCTGAACTCCCCAAGGACCCGATTTCGCTGAAATGCATACCATCCGCGCTTCTGAGGATTTTGTATTGGAGGGTTTGCTGGTTTTCATCGGCCTCCCAGGCCAAAAGCATCCCATTCATTTCTTCCCTTACCGTGAATTGTAAGAATCCTAACGGCAGGATCACCGCTTGTTCAACCACGCCTATGGTAAATCCGGTGCTTCCGGTCAATGTATCTTCCGAGGTAAGCCAATGGTATCCCGATTGGTTGGCAGGTTCTCCAAACCCTTTCCAGTTGCTTGTCAAATACGCGGGCCTTAGCTTTTCTGAAGGCGCCAATGAAGCACTCCAGGGCCTCGAGCTCATATCAATCTTGACATCGGATACCATGGGTGCATCCAGTGTCCAGTGTTCCCTGTCGCTAATCTGCAATAAAGGTGCCTGTACCCCTGCGTTAGAAGGCGGCACAGGTGTGTAGGTCAGGATCCGAAACTCATCACCAGCATCTTTTTTGGTAAGCCGGATCGGTGCGAAAACAGTGTCTGCCCCAACCGGAGCCAACATTGCTTTGTCTTTGGTTAAGTGAAGCCTTACGGGACCCTCAATGAAACTTCGTTCATGTCCTTCATTGGCAGAGCCATATCGGCTTGCCGGACTTAGGACCTTACAGGGTCCCAGTGTCAGCAAGTGTGGAAGGGTACTTACGATTCTCCCTTGCAGGAGTAGCAGTGAATCCCTGATATAAAGGTTTTTCAGGATTTGTAGTTGTTCGGGATTGTTGATCCCGAGGGCAGAAACGGAATCCGGTAGTCCATCACCCGTAACCTGCGCCGTGGTACTTTGAAATACATAAGAGGCATGTGTGCTGAAAGATCTGGTTTGCGTTCGCACCGGTCCCAGGTCCCGGTTGGCACTAAGCCCTTCCAGATGTTGAATAAAAAGTTTCCCTGTGTCCGCCAATATAAATGCGCCGGGTCCATCAATCTGGAAACCTCCGGGATTCAGGCTCCCCCTGCAAACCAGTTGGTGAGCTGGCTGGGTCAGACTGACATTGCGTTGCAGCTGCAATGTTGCTTCCCGTGCCACATCCAGATTCCTGAAATTCGCACCGAATATCAGCGCACCATTGCCAGATAAGCTTGCCTGCGCGCCAATGAAGCGTAGGCTTCTGGCCACTGTTCCCGCAGTAGTGGGCTGCAGGGTGAGCCTGCCATGAACCATCAGGCTTCCGGCCAGTACAAGGTCTGCAGTAAGCGTACTGGTGACCTGAGCATTGCTATCCACCAGCAGGTCCCCGCGGATAGTCAGCGTACCACTGCCACTGCCACTGTATGATTTAGGGGCACCGGCGGCAGCGGCCCGGAAAGAGAGGCTGCCGAAAGTATTCCCTGTCAGGGAGACCGTGTAGCCAGCTGTTCCGGGCACATCGAACTCAAAGATTCCCTTCTCCGTACCCACTGTTTGAGCGATTTTGTCAATCAACGCCGCGTTTGACCTGGCTGTACGGTGGATGTACTTCCCACCATTATATATGTTTAAACTGCCCGCCAGCAACAGGCCGCCGCCTGTGGAGGCACCCGATGTATTGATGAAAATCCCGCCGGCATATATTGCCAACGAAACTGAGGTACTGGTCAATGAAAGTCCTGGATTGGCTGTGTTGGTGGAGGGGAGCTCCAATACGATCTGCCCTTGTGAAGGAACAATCTGCAAAGATTGAATGGATACCGATGAAGGACCCGCCGGAAGCGTTACCGCATAGTTTCCGATGACCCATTGATGGGACAAGATCACTTCGTCAGTGGCAAGGGGTACACCATCCGGCTGCCAATTGGCCGCATCGGACCATTCCTTAGTACCTGCACCACCATCCCAGAATTTCTGTGCATCGGCAGATATCGCAAAGAATAAACCCAGCATCGTCACCATCCATCGCCACATAATCCTTTTTATGCAATATATCTTTGCAGATAAGGCGTTTCCAAGGGAGTTTAACCATAAAAACAACGTTTTTTTCCCCTATTCTTGTAATCTTGCATCTTTATTATCAATATGTGGTCTGTTTGTATCAAGGAACTAAGGCAATTCTTCAGTAGTCTCACGGGATATATCGCAATCATCGTGTTTTTGGTGCTCAACGGGCTTTTCCTGTTTGTGTTTCCGGATTCCAACCTGTTTGATTACGGGTATGCCTCACTGGAGACTTTTTTCAATACCGCGCCGTGGATCCTGTTGCTGTTGATCCCAGCCGTTACCATGCGTAGTTTTTCCGAAGAATTTAAAGGCGGAACCTTTGAGATCCTCAAAACCAAACCGCTGACCAACACACAGATTATCGGTGGAAAATATCTTGCCTCATTGATCATCGCCCTCATCGCGATCCTACCCACACTGATTTACGTATACACGATACGCGAACTATCTACAGGTGGCATCGATACTGGAGGCACCATCGGTTCATATCTCGGACTCATTTTGCTTGCGGCAGTTTTTACCGCTATCGGTATCTGTTGCAGCAGCTTCACCAATAATGCTGTAGTGGCTTTCCTCCTCAGTGCATTTGCCTGTTTCACGGTGTACAGCGCTTTTGAAGCCGTGAGCAGGATATCTGCATTCCAATCCGGCGCTGATTATTATATCGGAATGCTTGGTATCGATTTTCATTATAAAAACATCAGCAGGGGCGTGCTTGATTCCAGGGACCTGGTTTACTTCTTCTCTGCCATCGTTTTCTTTTTATTCCTTACCGCCAGAAACCTTGTGAAACGCTGACCCAATGATGAAAAAACTGCTTCATGCCAAATTCGGATGGGTGATCATACTGCTTTTACTGGTGGCCGTGAATTATGCATTCTCCCTGTTCCGCTTCCGTGCAGACCTTACATCTGAAAAAAGATTCACTGTCTCCCAGGCCACTCGCAATATGCTGGAGAAACTGGACGACAGGGTTGATATCACCCTCATGATGGGTGGCGATATGCCCGCGGGTTTCAAAAAGCTTGCTGGCGGTGCTACGGATCTGCTCAATGAATTTAAAGAGATCTCTTCCAATAACATCAGCTTCAGGATCGAGAAACCCGGAGAGAACATGGATGATTCCGCAAAAGCGGCACTCGTGGATTCCCTTCGTATGCTCGGCATCAACGCTACTAACGTTAAGGCACAAACGAAAGAAGGCGATGCCCAGGAAGAACAGCTCGTGTATCCCGGTGCAGTGATTAAGTACAAGGACCGGACAATGGGGATCGATTTTTTACAGGGACAAAATTTTCAGGACGGATTGAATTCCCTCAACAATGCGGAAGCATTGCTTGAATATAAATTGGCTTCGGGTATTGATAAGATCACACAAGATAGTGTGCCTTTGATCGGTTACCTGAGTGGTAACGGAGAGCCGGTAGACTATCGGGTGTATGATCTGATTGAAAGAACACTTCGCCCCAACTATGCCTTTCGCATCATTCCTGTAGATAGTGTAACCGTGATCCCGCCGGTGTTTCAGGCCCTGCTCATCGTTAAGCCTGTTACAAAATTTTCGGATGCACAGAAGCTCAAGATTGATCAATATATAATGCACGGTGGTAAGGTGGTGTGGATGCTGGATAACTTGTATGCGAGTCTTGACAGTTTGCAACGTAGTGAGGGCCGATTTGTAGCTTTCGATATGGGCCTTAATCTGGACGACCTGCTGTTCCGTTATGGCGTGCGCATCAACCAGGATCTTGTGCAGGATCTGCAGTGTGATAAGATACCTTCTGTGATTGGGTCGATGGGGGATAAACCTCAGATCCAGTTGCTGCCCTGGCCGTATTTTCCTTTGCTGCGGAATACATCTGGCCATCCTATTACGAAGAACCTCGACTATGTGGCATCGCAGTTTCCACAATCAATAGATACAGTGAAAGCCGACGGCGTAAAGAAAACGGTTCTGCTTTCATCTTCAACAGAATCGAGGATCTTGAATGCACCAGCTATTGTGGAATGGGCGAGCGTGCGGAATGAAGAAGACCTGAAGAAATTTACACGTGCGAATATTCCGGTGGTGATGTTGCTGGAAGGCAGGTTCCAAAGTTTGTATGCCAATCGGCTTACGAAGGCCATGGCGGATAGCTTTGCTGCAGCTGGTCTGCCGTTTAAAGCAGAAAATGAAAAAGGAACGATGGTGGTTGCCGCGGATGGTGATCTGCTGTTGAATGGCATCAACCAAACGGACGGTCCCATTCCGATGGGCATGAACGCTTACACCCGGCAGCAATATGCAAACCGTGAATTCATCCTCAATACATTGGAATACCTTGTTGGGAACATGGGTATTCTCGAGACCCGCGGAAAAGACTATACTTTGCGGTTGTTGGATAAAACCAAGTACGAAGCCAGCAAGAGTAGCTGGCAACTGTTGAACATTGTTGTTCCTGTGGTGTTGGTGATGTTGTTTATCGCATTGTATCAATACCTTAGAAAAAGAAAATACGCCCGATGAATGCTGATCAAATTACATATCTCGTTTTTGGAATCCTTCTGGTGGTGGCCCTGGTGTTTGACCTGGGTATACTGAGTAAGAAGAACGAGGTTATCTCCATCAAGAAAGCCCTGTGGCAGACTTTGTTCTGGGTAGGCTTATCGCTCGCATTTTGTGTGTTTTTATGGTTTGAGAAAAGTCCGATGGTGGCCACGAAATATTTCACGGCTTACCTGATGGAATGGTCTTTAAGCGTTGATAATATCTTTGTCTTCATTCTCATCTTCACCTATTTTAAAGTAGAAGAGAAAGATGCGGGAAGGGCATTATTGATCGGTATATTACTGGCCATCGTTTTCCGCATTATTTTCATTGCAGTGGGGATCGGACTGATCGCCCGCTTCCATTGGATTCTATATTTGTTTGGCGCTTTCCTGATCTATACCGGTATCAAGCTTTTTGCCAAGAAAGATGAGGCCGAGTTTGACCCTGGTCAGACGGGCATCTATAAATTCATGCGCAGTTATTTACGACTATCTGAAGTAGAGCCGAAGGGCAGATACCTCATTAAGTTGCATGGAAAAACATTTTTCACTACCCTCGCTGTAGTGGTTGTGATGCTGGCTGGTGTGGATATTGCTTTTGCATTGGATTC
>REAQ01000235.1 GCA_004294195.1 Sphingobacteriales bacterium
CGAGATCAGTCATTTGCTTACTACCCAAAACGCATAAGCCCCGATGAAAAATTTTATTTCGGTTGATGATGTTCCTGGCATGGACGCGCTTGTAGAAAAAGCGCTGTTGTGCAAAGCCAATCCTTTTGCCAACAAATCAATTGGCGAACACAAACGCATTGGATGTATTTTTCTTAACCCGAGTATGCGTACGAGACTTAGTACACAAATTGCTGCGCAGAACCTGGGAATGGAAGCCATCATCTTCAATGTAGGTCAGGAAGGCTGGGCGCTTGAATTTGAAGACGAGGCCATCATGAGCGGCAACACCGTTGAACACGTAAAGGATGCCGCGCCGATCCTCGGAAAATATTTTGACATCCTCGCCATCCGCACCTTTCCTTCCCTGAAAAACAAGGAAGACGACTATAGCGAATTATATATCCATCAGTTCATCAAATACGCAGGTGTTCCTGTGGTGAGCCTGGAAAGCGCTACGCTGCATCCCCTGCAAAGCCTGACAGACATCATCACGATGACTGAAGAGATCAGGACCTGGGAAGGCGCCAAAGCAAAACGCAGACCCAAGGTGGTTCTCACCTGGGCACCGCACGTAAAGCCCTTGCCCCAATGCGTAGCCAATAGCTTTGCACAATGGGTGAATGCATGGGGTAAGGCCGACTTCGTGATCACACATCCGGAGGATTACGAACTGGATCCCAAATTCACCAAAGCTGCCACCATCACACACAACCAGGATGAAGCGCTGAAAGATGCGGACTTCGTCTATGTAAAGAACTGGAGCACATATAACGATTATGGCAAGATCTATTGCAACGATCCGGACTGGATGCTTACCCATGAAAAATTGAAAGACTCCAACCAGGCCAAGGTGATGCACTGCTTGCCCGTCAGAAGAAATGTGGAACTAAGCGATGAGATCCTGGACTCACCGGCATCGCTGGTGACAAGGCAGGGAGCCAATCGCGTTTGGGCCGCGCAAGCCGTTCTGAGCACCATCCTTGAATCAAAAAAATAGTGAAAGCATCCGTCTATATCATCAAGATCGGGGGTAACATCATTGACGATGAAGCCCGGTTACAGGAATTCCTGCGATCCTTCTCCCATATTCAAGCCCTCAAAGTTTTGGTACATGGCGGAGGTAAACTCGCAACCAAACTTGCCGATACGTTGAACATTCCCCAACAAATGGTGGAAGGAAGAAGGATCACGGATGCGGAGACTTTGAAAGTGGTGACCATGGTTTATGCCGGACTGATCAACAAATCTGTGGTGGCCAGATTACAAGCCATGCAGTGTAATGCCATCGGCTTTTCCGGCGCAGATGGCAACCTGATCAAATCCAACAAAAGAGGTACTGCACAATTAGACTACGGTTTTGTAGGTGACGTGGAACTGGTCAATGCTCCCTTGCTCACGCAACTCCTGCGTGATGGATATACCCCGGTTATTGCACCCATCACGCATAACGGTCACGGTCAACTGCTGAACACCAATGCAGATACCATCGCACAAGAAATTGCTAAGGCATTGGCGCCTTTCTTTGCGGTGCAACTCCTGTATTCCTTCGAGAAAAAAGGCGTGTTGTTGGACGTGGATGATGATGGCTCTGTGATTCCCGTCATCGATCCCACATCTTACCAGAACCTGAAAACAGCGGGAAAAATCTTTGCGGGAATGATCCCGAAACTAGACAATGCATTTGCGGCCATTCAAGCCGGTGTAGATAAAGTGATCATCGGTCAAGCCGAAGAACTGGACATGCTGGTTCAAGGCAAGGCCGGAACAATGTTGATAAATGGAAAATAGCAATTTGCAAATAGAAGCGCTGGCACTGCTGAAAGAACTCATCACCATTCCTTCTTTCTCCAAAGAAGAACATGGTACGGCGGGTGCCATCACCAAGTTTCTGGCCGTTCAACGGGTTGAACACAGCAGGGTAGGTAATAATGTTTTTGCGTTGAACAAACACTTTGACGAAGCCAAACCCACCATCCTCCTGAATTCCCATCACGATACCGTGAAGCCCAATAAAGCCTATACCCTTGACCCTTTTCTTCCGCTGGAGAAAGATGGGAAACTATATGGCCTGGGTAGCAACGATGCAGGTGGTCCGCTGGTGGCTCTCATCGCTACATTTCTGCATTTTTATGACAAAGAAAACCTGCAATATAATCTAGCCTTGGCGGCAACAGCAGAGGAAGAAATCTCGGGAACAGGTGGAATTGAACATACCCTACCCTTTCTCCCGAACATTGATTGCGCGATTGTTGGCGAGCCCACATTGATGCAGATGGCTGTTGCAGAACGCGGGCTTTTAGTGCTGGATGCCATCACCAAAGGTAAACCCGGACATGCAGCACGCAATGAAGGCGATAATGCCATCACTCATGCGGTGAACGATATCAACTGGTTTCTCAGCCATTCTTTCCCCAAAGTCTCCGAGATGTTGGGACCAGTGAAAATGAGTGTCACCGTCATTGA
>REAQ01000236.1 GCA_004294195.1 Sphingobacteriales bacterium
TTAACACTGCAAAGCAGGTAATGCCCAATGTGAAAGGGATGGGATTGAAAGATGCAATCTATCTCCTGGAGAATATGGACCTGAAGGTAGTTGCAAAAGGTATCGGTAAAGTGAATGTACAGTCGGTCAATGCCGGCGCCCCTATACAAAACGGACAACTCGTAACACTGGAATTGAATTGATGGCCAAACTGCTGGACATATTATATAAGGTAAGCCTTCGCGCGGTGAAGGGCAGCACAGATGTGGAGATCACGGATGTGCAAACGGATTCGCGCAAGGTCAACAAAGGTTCCTGCTTCATCGCGGTGAAAGGAACCCTGAGCGATGGCCATGCATTCATCAGCAATGCCATCGCTAACCATGCTGTGGCCATCATCTGTGAGCAGATACCCTCTGAAACCACTGAAGGCATTACTTATATACAGGTGGATGATGCCGCTGCTGCTGTGGGGCCCATCGCGCATCAGTTCTATCGGGAGCCAACGAAGTCGCTGAAGCTGGTGGGTGTCACTGGTACCAATGGTAAAACCACCGTAGCTACACTGCTGTATCAGTTGTTTAGCGGACTGGGCTATATGTGCGGATTGGTGTCAACCGTGAAATATATGATTGGTGATCGTGAGTTGCCCTCTACGCATACCACACCTGATGCAGTGAGCCTCAACAGCCTTTTGCATGATATGTGGCATGAGGGCTGTACCCATGTATTCATGGAATGCAGCAGCCATGCCATTCACCAACATCGGATCAGCGGTCTTCATTTCGCTGGTGCCATCTTCACAAACATCACCCATGATCACCTGGACTATCACAAAACTTTTGATGAGTACATCCGCGTGAAGAAATCGTTTTTCGATGGATTGCAGCCTGAAGCGTTTGCGATTTCCAATATGGACGACAAACGTGGAGCCGTGATGTTACAGAATACCATCGCTCAAAAAAATTTCTACAGCCTTCGGTCCATGGCAGAGTTCAAAGGGAAGATCCTGGATAATGCGTTGAGTGGTTTGCATATGACTGTCAATGATCAGGAAGTGAATTTCCGAATGATCGGGGAATTCAATGCTTATAACCTGCTTGCAGTGTATGGTACTGCCATCAGTCTTGGTGAAGACAGGCACGAAGTGCTTACGGTACTGAGCAATCTGAAAGGTGCAGAAGGCAGGTTTGACTACATCGTATCTAAACAGGAAAACATTATCGGTATTGTGGACTATGCCCATACGCCGGATGCGTTGTTGAATATCCTTGCAACCATCAAGAATCTGCGCAAAGGTCATGAGCGCGTGATCACGGTTGTGGGATGCGGGGGAGACAGGGATAAAACCAAGCGCCCCGTGATGGCTGAGGTTGCTGTGGAGCATAGCGACAAAGCCATTTTTACTTCAGACAATCCGAGGAGTGAGGATCCGAACGCGATCCTGAAAGATATGGAGGCAGGTGTAACGGTGGAGCACAAACGAAAATTCATTGCCATTGCAGACAGACGTGAGGCGATCAAGGCGGCGGTGAGTATGGCAGGCAGGGAAGATATTGTATTGGTGGCAGGAAAGGGCCATGAGAAATACCAGGAGATCAGTGGACTGAAATTTCCATTTGACGATAAGGATATCCTGGAAGAATGTTTATCAGACAGGTAAGACCAAACTATGTTATATCATCTTTTTGACTGGCTTTCACAAGGGGGGATCAAGGTTCCGGGCGGCGGACTGTTTCAGTTCATCACGTTCCGTGCACTGATGGCCATTCTTTTGAGCTTAGTGATCACGATGATCTATGGCAAGCGTATCATTAACCTGTTGAAAAGAAAACAGATCGGTGAAAGTGTGAGGGAATTAGGGCTTGCGGGTGAAAGTCAGAAGAAAGGTACGCCAACCATGGGCGGCATCATCATCTTGCTAGGTATCCTGATTCCTACATTGTTGTTTGCCAATCTGGACAAAGTATACATCAAGTTGGTATTGTTGGCAACGGTGTGGTTGGGTCTTGTGGGTTTTTTGGACGATTACCTCAAACTAAAAGCCAAACGCCTCAAGCAACAACAGGGTGGTGAGTATAAAAAATCAAATGCCGATGGCCTTGCAGGGTGGTCGAAGGTGATGGGTCAGGTAGGCCTGGGGATCATCATCGGTGCAACACTGTATTTCAGTCCGGCCACCAAAACCTGGCGCGAGTTTACAGGTAATCCAAATGATGTCAAGGATGTGAAGACGATGACCATTGATGGGAAGGCAAGGTATTTTGTGGAAGCCAATGAGCCGATAACGACCATTCCTTTTGTGAAGAGTCATGAGTTCAACTATTCCAAGCTATTGCCGGAGTCGCTGCGATCTTACACCTGGGTTTTGTATATCCTGATCGTGATTTTCATTGTAACGGCGGTATCCAATGGTGCCAATCTTACGGATGGATTGGACGGACTGGCCACGGGCGTGTCTGCGATTATTGGTATTTGTCTGGGTTTGTTTGCCTATGC
>REAQ01000237.1 GCA_004294195.1 Sphingobacteriales bacterium
ATTACCGCACTGCCACATTACCGCATTGTCACATTTTCTCCCTACCTTTGCACCCTCAAATTTCAATACCAATTGTCATGGCAGACTTAAGATTTCAAAGGAATTTCGGTATCGCAGCACACATTGATGCCGGTAAGACCACTTGTACAGAGCGTATACTGTATTACACAGGTATGTCTCACAAGATTGGTGAGGTGCATGATGGTGCAGCTACCACAGACTGGATGGAGCAAGAAAAGGAAAGGGGTATTACCATTACCTCAGCAGCGGTAACCTGTTTCTGGAACTTTCCAACTAAACAGGGTCAGCCAGTTCCTGATACGAAGAAGTATAAATTCAACATCATTGATACGCCCGGTCACGTGGATTTCACGGTAGAGGTGGAGCGTTCTATGCGTGTATTGGATGGTCTGGTGGCATTGTTTTCTGCAGTGGATGGCGTTGAGCCCCAGTCGGAAACCGTTTGGCGCCAAGCTAACCGCTATAGCGTTCCGCGATTAGGCTTTGTGAACAAAATGGACCGTGCCGGTGCTGACTTCCTGAATGTGGTGAAGCAGGTGCGTGAGATGCTGGGAGCTAAATCTGTTCCTCTCCAGTTGCCCATTGGCGGAGAAGACGATTTTAAAGGAATTGTTGACCTGATCACCTTGAAAGGAATTATCTGGCAAGAAGGCACCCAGGGTGCTACTTATGAGGTAGTGCCTATTCCTGAGGATATGAAGGAAGACGTAGATTATTGGAGGAGTCAACTCATTGAGGCAGTAGCAGAATATGATGATACGCTGATGGAAAAGTTTTTTGAAGATCCTGCTTCTATCAGTGAAGATGAAATTCATGCAGCTATTCGTAAAGCGACCATTGATATGAGCATTGTACCGATGTTATGTGGCTCTGCGTTTAAGAATAAAGGTGTGCAAACGATGCTGGACTGCGTGGTTCGTTATCTGCCTAGTCCGGTGGATATTGAAGCCATCAAAGGAATTAATCCAGATACTGGTGAGGAAATTTCAAGGAAGCCTGATGCAAAAGAACCTTTTGCGGCACTGGCTTTCAAGATCATGACAGATCCTTTTGTGGGACGTCTTGCGTTCTTCCGCTGCTACAGTGGCCGTCTGGATGCCGGTTCCTATGTGAAGAACATCAGGAGCGGTAAGAATGAGCGGATCAGCCGGATCATGCAGATGTATGCCAACAAGCAAAACCCGATTGATTTCATTGAAGCAGGAGATATTGGTGCAGCAGTAGGGTTTAAAGAGATCAAGACCGGAGATACCCTTTGTGATGAAGATCATCCAATTGTGTTGGAAAACATGTTCATTCCTGAGCCGGTGATTTCCATCGCTATTGAGCCAAAGGCGCAAGCTGACGTAGACAGGATGGGTATGGCCATTGGTAAACTGATCGAAGAAGATCCTACATTGAGGGTTAAGACAGATGAAGAGACCGGCCAGACCGTATTAAGCGGAATGGGTGAACTTCACCTGGAGATCATCGTAGACAGGATGAAGCGTGAATTTAAGGTAGAAGTAAACCAGGGTGCACCTCAGGTTGCCTATAAAGAAGCCTTCCAAGCTACGATCCAGCACAGGGAGACCCTGAAAAAGCAAACGGGTGGTAGGGGTAAATTTGCGGATATCGTGTTTGAGATTGGCCCTGCAGAAGAAGAGTGGCTGAAGGAAAATCCTGGAAAGCAACTGCAGTTTGTGAATGATATTTTCGGAGGTTCAATCCCCAGGGAATTCATTGCACCGATCCAGAAAGGATTTGAAGCATCTATGGGCAATGGTGTACTGGCCAACTATCCTGTTGAGCACATGCGAATCAGGATCTTCGATGGCAGCTACCACCAGGTTGACTCTGATGCGATGTCTTTCGAACTTTGCGCGAAAGGCGGTTTCCGTGAGGCTGCGCGTAAGGCGAAGCCAGTGTTGCTTGAGCCGATCATGAAAGTAGAAGTAATTACACCAGAACAATATATGGGTGATGTAACCGGTGACCTGAACAGGCGCAGGGGCATCATGGAGGGTATGGACAGCCGTGCGGGTGCCCAGGTGATCAAAGCCAAGGTGCCACTGAGTGAGATGTTTGGGTATGTTACCCAGCTCCGCTCGCTGAGCTCTGGCCGTGCCACTTCAACCATGGAGTTCTCACATTACAATCCCGCGCCGAACAACGTTGCGGAAGAGGTGATAGCCAAGGTGAAAGGAAAATAAAACGAATAAAAACCCGGTTCTACCGGGTTTTTTTTATGCGTTTTATTTTCCAATGTGGGAATGTGGGAGTGCGGTAATGCGGCAATGCGTTGGTTGTCAGCATGTTAAGTGTATTCATTGCCCCATTGTCCAATTGACAAATTTTCCAATTAAGTATGTGTTTTTTTTGGCTGAAGCCAAAAAAACACATACTTTTGCATCCCCAATTAAACTTGGGGTTATACATATGTCTCAGCGAATCAGAATAAAATTGCAG
>REAQ01000287.1 GCA_004294195.1 Sphingobacteriales bacterium
GAAGCGCTATCAAGCATACGGCGGTCCTGTTTTTCTTGCTGCCGTTGTGGGCACAAGGACGGAGCATAACGCCCCTGCAAATCTGATCAGAATCAATGCATGGCCGGGTATGCTTATCCGCCCGGCTGTTGAAGCAGTAGGAGATCCGTCTATCCGCCCGGCAGCTGAAGCCGTGCTGTTGAGCCTGGGAAAAACCGTTGCATGGGTTGATGATCTGGTGGGAATGGTTTCACCAAGAGTGATCACGATGATCATCAACGAAGCCGGATTTGCCTGGGAAGAGGGGGTCAGCCAAAAAGCATCCATAGATGTGGCCATGAAACTCGGTACCAATTATCCGCTCGGTCCATTTGAGTGGGGAACGATGATCGGGTGGCATAGGCTGAAACAACTGCAAAAGGCGCTGGCCAATGGGGCCGGTCTTTATCAACCCTCCCAAACCCTTTCTTCCTGATGAGTGGACTTCAATTGCATATCAATACCGCGCTCGACAAAGCCTATATTGCGGTTTCTCTGGATGGCCAGATCCTTGGCTATATGGAGAACCTGCAACAAAAAGAACATGCGTCTTTTCTGCAACCTGCTATCAAGGATATATTGGTCTCCCTGAACAAGAAAGTTAGAGAATTATCATCTATTTCAGCGGTATATGGCCCGGGGTCCTATACGGGTTTAAGGGTTGGGCTGGCGGCCGCCAAAGGCATTTGCTATGCATGCCAAATTCCTCTGATATGCATTTCAACGCTGGAATGGCTTGCCGTTCCTCACTTACATAAAGGTTTTGATTGTATTATTCCAATGATTGATGCGAGGAGGATGGAAGTGTTTACAGCGGCTTTTAACAATTCCTTGCAACCTTTGTTACCCTCCTGCGCTATGGTATTGGACGATAATAGTTTTAGCGATATCCTACCTGAAAAGAAGACTATGTTCACGGGCAATGGTGCGTTCAAAGTGTCACAACACATTAGAGATCAATATGATTGTGAAAGCACACCAGTTTGTTCCGGGGCAGAGGAGCAGGTTGTATTGGCAAAAACGATGTTTGAACAACGATTATTTGCTGACCTCGTTTATGCAGAGCCCTATTATTTGAAAGCTTTCTTTACGACTGCCAACATATGAAAGAATAGCCGTATCCGTTTAAATGATGATCGTGTTCAACCAGTTTACCGTATAATGGACGAATGCTTTATAATTTCGTATTGTTATCTTTAATCATAACCAAGTTATATTATCACCTTTCATCCTATGTCCAAGGTAAACTCCATTAACATCGATTACCTGAATGTCAAGAAAGCATCATTGGTGCTGCGCGCGCTTAACCACAAGTTGCGCCAGCAAATGGTCAAAATGCTGGACGAAAAACAGCGAATGACCGTTACGGAAATCTATGTTGCGTTAAGACTTGAGCAATCAGTTGCCTCTCAACACCTTGCCATCCTGAGAAGGGCCGGCATCGTTAAAACGGAGCGCGACGGAAAATTCATTTATTACCATGTCAACTATGACCGTCTTGATCAGATCAACCATCTGATCAGTGAATTACTTGGCTAAAGCGCTGTTCATCAAGTGGAAGAGGCCGCCCAGTCGGGCGGCTTCTTCATTTCATCCCTTTTGTATCTTTGCAACATGTATATACAACAGCTTTACACAGGATGCCTGAGCGAAGCGGCCTATTATATTGAAAGCAACGGAGAGGCTGCTATCATTGACCCCATACGGGACATCGATGAATATATGAACCTCCTTTCCAGCCGCGGCGCTACCCTGAAATATATTTTTGAGACCCATTTCCATGCTGACTTTGTCAGTGGTCACCTGGAGCTTTCAAAGGCCACCGGAGCACCCATCGTGTTTGGTCCGGAAACGGAAACCAGCTACCCGGTAACTATTGCCCGTGACGGACAGGTATTTCCAATTGGCGCCTGCACCCTGAAAGTTCTCCATACGCCAGGGCATACCCTGGAATCCTGCAGCTACCTGCTGCAGAAAGAAAATGGCGAGCCGCATGCTGTATTTACAGGTGATACCTTATTTGTGGGCGATGTGGGCCGTCCTGACCTGAGTTCTGGCAACCTAAGTTCCGATGAACTGGCCGCATTACTCTATCAATCCCTGGAAGAAAAGATCAAAACACTTCCAGACGATGTGATTGTTTACCCCGCCCATGGCCCCGGAAGCGCCTGCGGGAAAAACATCGGCCCCAAAACGGAAAGCACCATTGGGGAAGAAAAAGCCGAAAACTATGCCTTGAAGGCAGAAAATAAAGAAGCATTCATCAAGGCAGTCACAGAAGGACTATTGGCACCTCCGGACTATTTCATGCTCAATGCAAAGATCAACAAGGAAGGCTATGAGCAATTGCATGCCATCCGCGAGAAAGGCCTTACCCCCATTACCGCCGAAGCATTGCATACATGGATACAAAACGAGCGTAAGCTCGTTATGCTGGATACCAGGCCGGCAAACCAGTTTGAAGAAGGGTTTGTTCCTGGCGCTATTTTCATAGGCCTGGAAGGACGGTTTGCAGAATGGGCAGGCTCTCTGCTGCCTTATGATACCGATATGATCCTCATCACTGAGCCCGGAAAAGAAGAAGAGGCTGTAATACGGTTGGCCCGGGTCGGTTTTTCCCGAATGATCGGCTGCTTGCAGGGTGGATATGACGCGTGGGTAAAAGCAGGATACGAAAAAGACCTGCTGATCACCATTGAGCCCGATGAACTAATGATGGATCTGCCATTTGATGAGCACTTGTTGGTATTGGACGTACGGAAAGCGGCCGAGTACGACGGCGGTCATCTTGAGGAAGCAGAAAACCTTCCCCTTGACCTCATGAAAGATCCCGGAACAATGGCGATGATTGAGGATACGGATAACGTTTATGTTTATTGTGCCGGCGGCTACCGCAGCATGATCGCCTGCTCTTTACTGAAAAAAGAAGGCATTCATAATATTAGAAACATTGCGGGGGGATATAAGGCAATTAGTCAATTAGAAAATTAGACAATGCGGAAATGCGGCAATGATGGAAGTGCGGCCGTGCGTTGCCGGCCTGCGCAGAAACACTCGGAGTGACCGCGGGCGCGCCGCTACGCAAGGCGCGCCTTCCTTCATTGCCACACTGCCGCATTGCCACATTGCCACATTTACTTCGCGTATTTCCACCGCCGATGTGTCCACAAGTAGTTAGCGGGATGCTCACGGATGCAGGTCTCACAATAATCCCTGAACAAACGGGTGATTTCTCCATCGGGATAAGACCTCGGATCATCTGTGATGAACTCATATTTGAATGAATACTTGCCCCTGCTTACCGGGAAAAAATATCCAAAAACAATAGCCGTATCTTGCAACTTTGCGCCCGTTTCAGGCCCCTTGATGAAAGGCACCTCCTTACTGAAAAACGGAAACCAATAGCCTACTTCTTTTCTGGGCGGGTTTTGGTCAGCTACAAGCGCAAGCATATATAACTTATCCTTCCAGTGAACAAACTCTTTTTTAAACTCAGTTGCAGGGATTAGGATAGTGCCATATCTGGCCCTGATTTTCCTGAACATTCGTTCGAAAATCGGGCTACTCAACGGCCCATATACGCCCAGAAAAGGATAAGTAAACTGTAAAGCCAGATTGAGGTTTATAATCTCCCAGTTGAAATTGTGCAGCGCCATCACCTGCACACTTTTGCCTCGCGCCATGATATCATTCAGGGGTCTAAAATCACCCACAAATTTCTTCATGACCCCTTTCTTACCCAATGAAATCAGTTTGATGCTTTCAACCAACGTATCGCAAAACAAAAGGTAAAAAGCTTTTGCGATCTTTATTCTTTCTTCATTGGTTTTTTCCGGGAACGCGATGGCAAGATTGTTCATCACTACATCTTTCCGATACTTGAAAACATTCCAGACCAAAAACCGCAAAAATTCAGATAGCCGATACATCACAAACCAGGGCAGCAATGAAATCAGGTATAATGGTATATAAACAAGGTAGTACATGAGGCGCTAAAGTACGATATCCTGTATCAATTCATGCTTATACGGATGGTCCGTATTAAAATGAAGACCCCTGCTTTCCGTCCGGAATTGTGCACTCTTTACCACCAGATAAGAGACGGTGATCATGTTACGAAGCTCGCAAAGTTGTGGACTCAACACGGTATGCCGATAAAGATCCTCGATCTCTTCATGCAAAAGATCCAACCTTCTACTCGCCCTTTGTAAACGAACATTGGTGCGTACAATTCCCACATAGTCCGTCATCAGCAACTGCATCTCTTTCAGGCTCTGGGTGATCAGGATCATCTCCTTCGGCGCCGTGGTGCCTGCCGTGTTCCAGTCTGGTATGCCATCCTTAACGGGAATATCATCCACAAGGATCAATGAATTGAGATAGGCACGATGGGCAAACACCATCGCCTCCAGCAGTGAGTTACTGGCCAACCTGTTGGCGCCGTGAAGTCCTGTTGACGCACACTCTCCAACAGCATATAAATTATGGATGCTCGTTCTGCCCCACTCATCTGTTTTCACGCCACCACAACTGTAGTGTGCAGCTGGCGCAACAGGGATCATGTCCTTCGCCACATCGATCCCTATCGATTTACATTTTTCATAAATATTAGGAAAATGATGCAGAAATTTCTCAAGGGGCATATGCCGGCAATCAAGCCACACATGCTCCGTACCATTGATCTTCATCTCACTGTCAATGGCCCTGGCCACAATATCCCTTGGGGCCAGATCTTTGCGTTCATCATATCGCTCCATGAATGCTTCACCGGTTTTGTTCCGGAGAATTCCGCCGTCTCCCCTTACCGCTTCAGTGATCAGGAATGCCTGTCCCTTGGTATTGGGTTCATACAATGCAGTGGGATGGAATTGGATGAACTCCATATTCTCGATCCTTCCCTTGGCCCGATATACCATGGCCACACCATCGCCCGTAGCAATAGAAGGGTTGGTAGTGGTCCGATAAATCTGCCCATTGCCTCCGGTTGCAAGAATGGTGATCTTAGCACGGATGGTTTCTATCTGGTTTGTTTGCTGATTTAAAACATACACGCCATAGCAATGAATGTCTGTGGTAGACTTCATCACCAGAAAGCCAAGGTGGTGCTGCGTGATCAAATCAACCACAAAACAATGGTTGATCATTTTTACATTGGGACGCTTCATCACCGATTCCAGCAGCGCTCTTTCCATCTCCCTACCGGTCACATCTTTGTAATGAAGGATCCTGCTTTCACTGTGTCCACCTTCTTTTCCCAAGGCATAGTCGCCGTCTTCCTGTTTATCAAATCTCGCACCCCATTCAATGAGCTCACGAACCCGCTGCGGTCCCTCTTTCACAACAATCCTCACCACGTTCTCATCACAAAGGCCATCTCCTGCGATGAGTGTATCCTCAATATGCTTTTCGAAATTATCCGTTTCATCATCCCATACCGCAGCCACACCACCCTGTGCGTACTTGGTGTTGGTTTCATCAGAACTTGTTTTGGTCATAACGATCACCTGGCAATCCGGCTTGGCCTCGGAAATCTTCAATGCGTAAGTCAATCCGGCAATGCCGGAACCGATGACCAGAAAATCTGTTTGCATGAACTAATAATTTATGGTTCGATCCAGGCGCCACTGTCTTTCAGCAGCAGGATCAATTCTTCAACCGCAACATCACTGTCAACACTTCGCTTAACAACCTCTTTCCCTTTGTAAAGGGTGATCTTACCTGGGCCACTGCCCACGTATCCAAAATCAGCATCGGCCATTTCACCCGGACCATTCACAATACATCCCATAATCGCGATCTTCACGCCTTTGAGGTGATGGGTGACGTTGCGGATCTTGGCCGTGGTTTCCTGGAGATCAAACAAGGTTCTGCCACAACTGGGACAGGAAATGTATTCTGTCTTTGAGATACGGGTCCTTGTTGCCTGCAGAATAGAGAATGCCGTATTGTTGAGAAACTGGTAGTTGTCTTTTACTTCCAGGTAGGTTCTTCCACTGACTTTTATGTTCTCGAGTTTCTCTTCATTGTTCCATAACCACAATCCATCGCCCATTCCATCCAGCATCAACGCACCAGCTTCTGTTGAAAAATGAATCAGTTGCTGATCAATGTTGCCCTGCTGGGTTTCAACTGAAATGATCACCGGACGTTGTACACCCTGTGCCATCATTTCTATCATAAACCTGCGGACATGCATCATGGAAGGTGTTGCACTGGTTTTAAGGCAGCACACTACGGACCCGTCTTTCAGCATCAGTTCAATCATGGCCGTCCACGATGTAATGTCTGCAACATCCATCATCACAAAGTTCATCTGTGCAGACCTTGGACCTGTGCTATTATAATAATCAGCAAATGAAAAAACCGGATAATACTTATCCTTATCTGGCGCATCTATCCATGTCTTTTGATCAACCAATACTTTCAGGGTACCCGGCAAAGCAAATTCCAGAATGTTACGTCCTGTATATACATAGTCTGCTGCAGCATCTGCAATGTTCCACTTATCCGTCACAGCATCATAACGGTAACCAATAGACGAAAAATCCGCCGGCTTAAGATCGGGCCTCTCCTTCATATCAGCCACTACTACCGGAACATGCCCCTCGCCAATATTGGAAATAGGACGGGTGGTCCTTCTTCTGTATTGATAGGGATCATAAGGCATTTTCTCGATGGCAGGAATTGGGGACGATGGGGTTCTTGTATTGTATCGGCTCACAATGTCTTTGCATACCGGAATCTCAAACTCAGGATCCTCAGTGAGGGAAACTCGGATGGTATCACCGATGCCATCTTCCAGCAATGTTCCGATACCGATGGCTGATTTGATCCTGCCATCTTCTCCATCACCCGCCTCCGTAACACCGAGGTGCAACGGGTAACAGGCATTGAACTCCTCTTTCATGATCTTCACCAACAGTCGATAGGCCTGTACCATCACCAGTGGGTTGCTGGATTTCATGCTGAGCACGATGTTGTGGTAGCTTTCACCACGGGCGATCCTTAAAAACTCCATGGCTGACTCAACCATGCCCATCGGCGTATCGCCATAACGGCTCATGATGCGATCACTGAGCGATCCATGGTTGGTGCCGATGCGCATCGCCGTGCCGTACTCTTTACAGATCTTCACCAGGGGCGTGAACCGCTCTCGTATCCGATCGATCTCCTCTACATAATCGGCATCGGTATATTCAATGAATTCAAATTTCTTCTTGTCTACGTAGTTTCCCGGGTTCACGCGAACCTTTTCAACAATGCGTGCAGCAATTTCTGCAGCGTTGGGCGTAAAATGAATATCCGCAACCAGTGGTGTATGATATCCCCTTTTACGCAACTCGTCTTTAATGACCTGGAGGTTCTCTGCCTCCTTTTTTGAAGGAGCGGTGATGCGGACCAGTTCTGCGCCTGCTTCAATGCAACGGATCGACTGCTCCACGGTTGCCAGGGTATCCATCGTATCCGTAGTGGTCATGGTCTGCACGCGGATGGGATGACCATTGCCCAATAGGAGGTCACCGATCTTAACTTCTAGGGTCTGCAGTCTTTGGTAGGAAACAAGGGAAGAGGCGTATGATAACATGGTGTAAAATTAGATAATTAGACGATGCGGTAATGCGGCAATGACGCTTCGCGAGGCATTTGGCATTGGGCACTGGGCATTGCCGGCCTGTACGTCAACGCCGGAGTGACTGCCGGCGCGCCGCAACGCAGGGCGCGCCTTCCAACATTGCCGCATTACCGCATTACCACATTGCCACATTGCTCTACCAGTCTTTCTCTGGTTGACCAGGTGCTGGCACTTTTGATTTCTGCATGCGTTGCTGAAGTTGTTTCTCCTGTTCCTGCAACGCATTCAACATCTGCTGTACCTGCTGTTTGTTCATTTTGGGTTGCTTCTTGGGCTGCTGGCTATTGTCCTGCTTTTGCTGCTCCTGCTTTTTCTGCTTTTCATTGAGCGCACGTTGCAGATTCTGGCGGGCGAGGGTATCAGCAGGATTAAGCCGAAGCGCTGATTTGTACGCTCCAATACTTTCATCCAGCTTTTTTTGCTTGGTATACACTACGCCTTTATTATACAAGGCATCGGCCTTTGCCGGATTGCTCTTGCCACTATTCGCTGAAGCTTCAAACTGCTCGATGGCTTCTTCCTGTTTATTCTCTTTAAGGAGTGTATTGCCATAATTGAATGCGGCTACAGGATTGCCAGGTGTTTTCTGCAAGGCGCGCTGGTAAAAGCTTCCGGCCTTACCATATTCTTGTTTTCGGTATGCTTCATTACCCTTGCTGATATCTTCATTGGCTTGCTGTGCATGCAAACAAAACGGGACCAGCCCCAAAAAACATATCAATGCTTTTCTTTTCATACAGCAAGGGATTTTCGTTCAGGGTAAAGCAATTCAAGGATCAATATCAGGATTGCAGCTCCCAAAAACCAGGGGAAAAAACTGCGGTAGTTTAACAGGCTATTGTCATTGATCGTTTTCTTTTCCATACCATCGATTTCCTTAAGAACTCTGGACACCGCAGCGTCAGCATCGGCCAGCAATTGAAAAGACCCGTTGCCGGTGACTGCGAGATCCATCAGCTCTTTCTCATTCACCCTTGTGATCACGGGCGTTCCATCAGCATTCTTCTTCACTTCTTTGGTATCCGGATCAATGATCTGCGCGCCAGAACTTGTACCAACACCAATGGTATGCAAGAGCACACCGTCCTCGGCCATCGTCTTTGCGATCTCAACCGCTTTCTCATCATGATCTTCCCCATCCGAAATAAGGATCACCGCCTTGAATTTTTTCTGCTCTTTATCAAACGCGTTGTTACAGATCTGTAGTGCCTCCCCGATCACGGTGCCCTGCGTGGGAACCGAAGCCGTGGACGCCGCATTCACATACATTTTAGCCGCGCTGTGGTCACTGGTCAGCGGCATCTGCAGATAGGCTCTGCCGGCAAACACTACCAACCCGATCTTATCGTTATCCAATTCATCAATCAACTTATTGACCAGTAGCTTTGCCCTTTGCAGTCGGTTGGGCTGAATGTCTTCCGCCAGCATTGACTTACTGACATCAAGCGCAATCATTACATCCACCCCCTGGCGGTTGATCTGGGCAATCTGGTCTGCGCGTTGAAGGTTTGCTAATCCGATGGCACCCAGCACAAATGCGATCACCACCATGATAAATTTCCAACGAAAACGGGCCGGGGAATAGTTGCTGATCAGCTGTTTCACTAGCACGGGATCTCCGATCCTGGATACTATTCTCTTCTTCCATCGGATGACTGCCCAATAAAGCAAAACAAAGACAGGTATGAGTACCAGCACCAACAAAAGAATAGTATGCTCAAAACGAAACATCACATTTTCCCTTTAAAAAATCCCAGATCAGTCAAAATATTGTTCAGGATCTTCTTTCTGACTTCGGCCATATTAATAGAATGATCCGTTGATTCCAGGTTCAGGGCGAAGAAATACACATGCCGATTCTCCTCGATCCAACCCACAACCCAGCCAAGTTCATTACCTTTCTCCGTTTTGCCCCATCCTGTTTTGTAAGCAAGTATATATTTATCATTCCGCTCCCGAATCATCATGTTACGAACAATTTCCTGTTCGCGATTTTGAAAAGGCAATTGCCTGAAATATAAGCGTTTGACGAAGCCCAATTGTTCATCAGCGGTAACTTTCAAGGTGTTATCGAGCCAAAAAGTGTCAATATTGTTAGTAATACGGAAAGTATCATACCTACGTCCATATCCTATACTGTCTAACAACATTTGCATGGTATCTTTTCCAATACGCCTTGCCATTTCACGGTAAAAAGGCACATTACTTACTTCAAATGCCTCGCGCATATCCATATTCTTATTCCATTGGTGCATCGTATCCCCACCTGATGAAATTCGCACCACCTTATCCCATGGAACAACTACGGTATCACTAAAAATGACACCGGTGCCTAAGGCTGCAAGCGAATTAAAGATTTTAAAAGTAGATGCAGGTAAATAAGCACTATCGCGAAAACGGGTAAGGTTATAAACCGTAAATTGACCTTGCGCGTTATCAAAAATGCCAAATGTGCCTTGTACTCCGGCTTCATCAAAGTATTTTTTCAGTGAATCGTCCTGGGTAACATTATTGGTATTACAGGCAGCAAGAAACAAAACCACTCCCGCAAGACTTCTTAAAATCAAATGCTTCATAGGTTGCAAAATTGGCTATTTAAACCCAACCATCCACTATAAGGTTTGGTAAAAAGCATAAAATCTTTAATATCGGTAAATAAAAATTTAACAGTTACCGATAATAGTATATTTTTGTGGGGTGGATTGGAAAAAAAATATTGAGCAACTTAAAGCCATTGAGCTCCCATTGCACAGGGTTGATGCCAAAAAGGCAGTGTTAGATGCTATGCGTCCTATACAGGCTATTGTAGTACAAAAACTAACCGAAACACTCTCCATTGAATGGACTTTTCACTCCAATGCTATTGAAGGAAATACCCTTACCCTGCCTGAAACACGAGCGGTGATTGAAGATGGAATAACGGTAAAAGGGAAAAGCCTGAGGGAGCATCTTGAAGCGGT
>REAQ01000238.1 GCA_004294195.1 Sphingobacteriales bacterium
GCGCCAGCTGGTATTATGCGGGGACAAGCGCATGGTGCAAGGGGATCATATGATTGATGATCATGTGCGCAACCTCAAACACTTTAATGGGAAGAAATACCTGTACACTTCATTTCATAATGTAGATGTGACGGAATATATAAGGGTGAATGATTGGACTGAAGTTGCGAAACAGTTTCTTTAATGTGATAATTTGGCAATGCGGTAATGCGGCAATGTAGGAAGGCGCGCCATGCGTAGCGGCGCGCCAGCAGTCACTCCGAGTGGTTCTGCGCAGGCCGGCAATGCCCAGTGCCAAATGACATATGCCTCGCGAAGCGTCAATTGCCGCATTACCGCATTGCCAAATTGCCAAATTGAGAAAGGGCCCTGGAAAGGGCCCTCGTAAGTTAGGTTGAAGTGTCAATCAGCCAACCTTGATTTGTTTTCATATGGGGACGGATTAACAATGATATGCGGTGGATCAGAATCTGATCACAGGACATCTTGTTTGGTTCACATACCTGCCCATGCCATCACCACCGAAGCGGTAAGACAGTTTGAAGGTAGTGGCATAATATGCGTCATTGTTGGAAGCAGTACCTCTTTTATCTCCTGCATTATAGCCAGGCCGGTTGAGGCCACCGTTTAGCAGTACTGATTTGTTCGCCATTTGAACAGCCATGTCTGCTTCAGGGGTATTTCCAAAATGATTGTAAATCGATGTATTTGAAATATAGGTTGTACTTACATCATCAATGTAGTCTGTAAAGGTGAGGCGGTTTACTACTTCAAATGCAAGGTTGAACCTGTCGTTGAAATAACCCATTGTGCTTCGCCGTTAGGATTGATGTACTGGCCTTGTGGATTGAACCTGAACACGCCAATACCTAGCAATGCGTAAGGACGGAACTTGAACATCAAATCATCTGGATCTTCTTCCAGTACAACCAATGGAAAAATTTCTGCCGCAGCGTAAGCTTCAAACAATTTAGATTTGAAATGTTGGTTGCGGTAGTACCTGGCTTCTTCAAGACCACCTTTTCCATCAATCACACTGTCTGCACCTTCAAGTCTGCCGAAATTAACAGCGAGTCTGAAGTTGACGTATTCATTTGGAATCATTGTGAATGTGAGACCTTTCATAAGCCTGTACATTTCCCAGTTGTTGTCTTTCAGGAAGGTTTGGCCCCTGCCCTGTTGACCACCGAGGTCTCCAAGGAAGTTTGATGGACCAATGTTGAGGCCGATCTCATATTGCATCTGGGCTTTTGCGTTGTAACTCATTGATACAATGAGTACAAGTACTGCAAGCCCTTTCAATAAGCTCTGGTGTAAACCTTTTTTCATGATACCGGATTTGCGTTTTATCAAAGTATTGGACTCTGAAATAACGCACGGTATGCTGTTTATATTTTGATGGTGATGAACTTTCTAGCATGAGGTCAGAGGTTCTGAGGCAGAGGGCAGAGGAAGAATGCTGCCCTCTGCCCCAGAACCTCTGACCTCATCTTAGAATCATCTCAACATGCTCAATACCATCTTCAAGATATATATCCCCTTGAGCCTCAAAGCCAAGTGATGCGTAGAATTTTTTCAGGTATAATTGTGCGCCGATGCGAATGGGTTGATTACCATAACTTTGTCTGCATATTTCGATCGCACGCTGCATCAGTAGCCTTCCAGCGCCGGTTTTACGGTATTTTGGTGAGCTGACTACTCGCCCAATGGAGGGTTCTGTATAGGAAATACCGGCTGGAAGAATTCTGCAATAAGCCACAAGATTTTTTTCATCCCAGAACATAAGGTGCTCACTTTTCTGGTCTTTTTGGTCCATATCAAGGAACACACATTGTTGTTCCACTACAAAAACTTCGCTACGCAGTGTGAGGATCTGATATAACTCATTGGGTGTGAGTGCGTCAAATGACTTTAAACTAAATTCCATAAACATTTCTAATTGCTAATTGCTAATTGTCAATTGTTAATTACTAATATCCATACTTTTCCTTCCATCGATCCTTCAAAAATTTCCGCAACTCTTCTTCTCTTGCGTTTTTACCGGGCCGGTAAAAAGCATTGCCCCTGAGTTCCTCAGGCAGGTATTCCTGCGATGAAAAATTCTTTTCGAAATCATGGGAGTATTGATAACCAGCTTTATAGCCCAATTCTTTCATGAGTTTCGTTGGTGCATTGCGCAAATGCAGGGGAACAGGCAGATCACCATGGTTTCTGACGGCAGCCATAGCCTCATCAATGGCCAAATAGGATGCATTGCTTTTTGGCGAAGCGGCAAGATAAGTAGCACATTGTGAAAGGATAATGCGGCCTTCAGGGTATCCTATTTTATTAACGGATTCAAAACAGGCATTGGCCATCACGATGGCCGTTGGATTGGCGTTGCCGATGTCTTCACTTGCCAGGATCACCATCCGCCTCGCGATGAACTTAATATCTTCTCCGCCTGCAATCATGCGCGCCAGCCAGTAAACCGCACCATTGGGATCTGAGCCCCTGATGGATTTGATGAACGCAGAAATGATATCATAATGTTGCTCCCCGCCTTTGTCGTACATCGCGATCCTGGTTTGCGCCACATCCAGCACCAGTTTGTCTGTGATCTGTATTGGTTCGGCGGGTTGGCTCTGCACCACCAGTTCTAATAGGTTAAGCAGCTTCCTGGCGTCCCCGCCTGAAATTCTGATCAGCGCATCTGTTTCCATGAGCTCAATGGCTCGATCCTTCAGTATCGCGTCTTCTGCAATGGCGTGTTCCAGGAGCCTGATCAGGTCCGTTGCCGTTAACGGTTTCAGTACGTATACCTGGCATCTGGATAACAGGGCGCTGTTCACTTCAAAAGACGGATTTTCTGTGGTAGCGCCAATTAGGGTAACGATGCCCTTTTCTACGGCACCCAGCAGAGCATCTTGCTGACTTTTTGAGAAACGATGTATCTCATCGATAAATAAAATAACCTTGTCTTTACTTTTAGCCTGCTCAATTACTTCACGTACATCTTTCACACCTGCACTGATGGCGCTAAGGGTATAAAAATCCTGACGCAGGGTGTGGGCTATAATATTCGCTATGGTTGTTTGTTCTGTACCTGGCGGTCCCCAGAGGATCATGGATGGGATGGTCTGCCGGCCGATGGCATTGCGTAAAACACT
>REAQ01000239.1 GCA_004294195.1 Sphingobacteriales bacterium
CCACTCGAGATAAGACTTGCCACCAGTAAAAGGCAGGGTATGGTGCACAAAGGGAAAGGAAAGGGGCGTATTGGGAAGTCTGGGGCCGTAAGAGGATATATTCACGAATAAGAAATCATTTACCAGCAAGGTCTTTTCCATGGAACCCGTAGGAATGGTATATGCTTCAAATACAAAAGTGCGGATGATGGTAGCGGCAACCACTGCAAATACGGCGGCATCCACCCATTCCCTTGTACCGGATTTCTTATAGTTCTTTACGATCTTGGTACCTGCATACCGCTCATTACTGGAAAAGCCGAGATAAGGGAAATACAGGAAAGGAACAAAGACCGCGGCAGCATGATGCAAAACGGAAAACCTACCGAAATGCTCCACAAACTTGATATAGATCCAAATGCTGATAAACTGACCAACGATCGGGATAAACTGCAGCCAGAACCAATACTTTTTAAGCTCCATCGCCTCCACCATCTCCCAGGTATTGTAGTAGGGAACCAATGCTTTCCAGGGTGCGATACCGGCTTTTTTGAACATGCCATAAAGGCCAATATGAAATCCGATGGTTGCCAGTATAAAAATGATCCAGCCTGCGCTCATGCTTGTTGTATTGATTTGTTCAAAAATACTATAATTCGGTCATTCATTCGGGTAAGTCGAAGCTCTTCTGTAAATGTTACAAGCCATATTCTATTTAGATTTTCTTAACAAAACAGCGTCAACTGGCACGGTTTTACTACATTGTTGATTATCGCTATGCATAGTTTCACCATCAGGGATATGGAACATCTGACCGGTATCAAGGCCCACACGATCCGGATCTGGGAGCAAAGACACCAGCTGGTAGCTCCTAAACGGAAGGAAAGCCTGCACAGGATGTACGATACCGAAGACCTGAAATTTCTGTTGCGCATCGCCTTCCTCTACAGAAAAGGGTATAAAATCTCAAAGATCGCATCCATGAAGCCGAGGGAAATCGATGACCTTGTTCTTCAGGCAGGACGTGTCGGCGATTATGAGAGCTTGATCAATCAATTGATGGAAGCATCCATAGACCTGGATGAAGCGCAGTTCCGGCAAACACTGCATCACCTCAAAACTTCTATCGGTATTGAATTGGCATTGATCCATGTCATCTATCCCTATTTTGAAAAAATTGGCTTACTCTGGATGACGGGTAATGTGATCCCTGCACAAGAACATTTTGCATCAAACCTCGTGCGAAATTGGATCCTCAAGAACATGCCCTCCAATCCAACCTATGACGGCATCATTATGCCCGCCACCTTGTTGTTGTGCCCACCGAATGAACACCATGAAATTCCCATTTTGTTTTTACAATACCTGTTCAGACAGAACGGTAAGCCAGCCATTAATTTCGGTATCAATACTTCCGTGGATATTCTTCAGGAATATCTGCAGAAACAACATGCGAATGTGATCCTCGTATACCTCATCACGAGTTTTATTCATTCCGGTCCAAGTGATTATCTCAGGCAATTGCTGGACATGTTTCCTTCACAGGAGATCGTAGCTGCCGGACCAGCTTTTGTTCAGGTAGAGATCGATTCAGAAAGATTGAAGATCATGCGTTCCCTTGATGAGTTATTAGCCTACGCTAAAAGTTAAGTTCGCAACATCACATAACTGCTTACGTCAGACGCGGTGATCGTTTTGCCAGATAGAATGATCAGCCTTTCCACCACATTGCGCAATTCGCGAATATTGCCAGTCCAGTTGTTTTGCTTCAGGGCCTCGATGGCTTCTTTCTCTATCGACTTCACAGGGATCCCATACTCTGTACAAATGAGCTGGAGAAAGTGATGAACGAGATTGGGAATATCATCCCGCCTGTCATTCAACGAAGGCACATGCACGATGATCACACTGAGCCGATGGTATAGATCCAGTCGGAAATTTTTGTCTTCCACTTCTTGCAGCAAGTCTTTATTGGTAGCCGCCACCACTCGTACATCCACACTGATGTCTTTATCACCACCTACACGTGTGATCTTTCCTTCCTGCAATGCCCGCAGCACTTTGGCCTGTGCACTGAGACTCATGTCACCAATCTCATCCAGGAACAATGTACCAGTATGTGCCTGTTCAAATTTGCCGATGCGTTGCTTAACGGCTGATGTAAATGAACCTTTCTCATGACCGAATAATTCACTTTCAATGAGCTCTGTAGGAATGGCTGCACAATTCACTTCCACTATTGGTGATTTATTGCGGTTGCTTTTTTCATGAAGCCATCGGGCCACCAATTCTTTACCTACGCCGTTCTCACCGGTGATCAACACACGGGCATCCGTAGGCGCAACTTTCTCAATCGTGTCTTTGATCTTCGTGATCGCCGGAGAATCCCCGATCATCTCTTCTACCCTGCCCACTTTGCGGCGCAAAACTTTTGTTTCTGTAACGAGATTCGTCTTGTCCGTGGCATTGCGGATGGTGAT
>REAQ01000240.1 GCA_004294195.1 Sphingobacteriales bacterium
CACCAACGATAGTTTCTCAATAAAATTTACATTGGCTGTGGGAGACAGCATCAGGTTCATCTTCTGCACCGCGAAACTGCTGTCTGCGATCCATGCATCTCCCTGGAATGTGTTTTCTCCTTTTCGTTTAGGATAGAATACAAAATGGAAGTAGCGTTTGCCTGCAACAAATTGTGTATCGGGAACTTTGTAGGTATAGTAGTTATCTCCATTGTCACTGATGGGGCTGATGAAGTCGAGATCAAAAATGGGAATGAAATTATTGTACACGTTGATGTTCTGGTACATCCCACCCAGGAATTTCGAGAAACTTTCATTCTTGATGCCGATGGTTTTATTTCCTTTGATGACCTCTTTTGTTTTTCGGGGGTCTGATTTGAAGTAATAATCTGAAATGGTTTCCGTCAGGTAAATCGGCAGAATGGGATTTTCTTCCGATGTGGTATCGATGTTTTCAAGAATGAATTTAAATGGCTTTGGGGGCAGGATTCCCTTTTGCAGTTTATCCTTGTTGACTTTATTGATATCGATCTCCAGTTTGTTATATAGTTCATAGGAGAAATTATCAAACCGGGTTCTGTTGTTGGTGGGTTTGTTGCGAACGATCTTTCGCCAGAGCAGTAGTCCGCGGTTGATCTTTGCTTTTACCACTACTTCACCAACGGGTTTTCCCCTTTCCATCGATATGACCAGGTCAACACTTGACAGTGAAGTATCAATTTTAACCAGTTTTTCTTCAAAGCCCGCATAGGTTACTACCATGGTGTCTGATGGCCATCTGCTAAGAGAGAAATCAAACCTGCCTGCACTATCCGTCAGTTTTCCGAAAGTGGCGCGTTTAAATTGAATGGTGGCAAATGGGATCGCTTCATCGCTGTGTCCGTCTTTGACTATACCCCTGATCCTTTTTGACTGACCAAATGCAGAAGCGTAAACCGAGAACAACAATACCGAGAGAACACAAATTCTAAATCCCTTCAGGAGCATGGTGCAAAAATATGAAGCGATTTTTCATTTACTTGCATTATGCCCGGCCAATTACCTCTTTATATTCAGCAAAAGCTGGCAGAACAGCGCAAAAACCATGCTTTCAGGCGGTTGCACCTGCCGGAAGCTGGATCTATCGACTTCACCAGTAATGACTACCTGGGACTGTCCCGGGTTGGGTGGGCGGAGCATTCAGAGGCTTTTTCTCATGGCTCGGGTGGAAGCAGGTTGCTTTCGGGCAATTTTATGGCAGCGGAAACGCTGGAGGAAACGATTGCAGCATTTCACCAGGCGCCAACTGCTTTACTCTTCAACAGTGGATATGATGCCAATCTCGGCTTGCTGAGTTCCGTGGCAAAGGAGGGTGATTCTATTTTTTACGATATTCTTTCACATGCTTCGCTCAGGGATGGAATCAGACTCAGCAAAGCGGAAGCTTTTCCTTTTTTGCATAATGATATCGAGGACCTCAGGCGAAGGCTGGCGCAGGCCAAAGGCAGCATCTTTGTAGTAACGGAATCATTGTTCTCCATGGATGGAGATCTTGCACCACTTGCTGAAATGGTCCGCATCTGTGAAGAGACAGGAGCCTATTTGATTGTGGATGAGGCGCACGCAACGGGTGTTATCGGCCATCGGGGACATGGACTTGTGCAGGAGTTACATTTGGAAGACCGGATTTTTGCGCGGGTGCAAACCTTTGGCAAGGCGGTGGGATGTCATGGAGCTGCCGTTTTGGGTAGTCAGGATTTGAAAGACTTTCTAATCAACTTCAGCAGACCACTGATCTATACCACCGGCTATGGATGCGGAACGGGAACAGCTTACCCGTTTGATAGCACACATGCAGTCTGTAGACATACCGCAACGCAAACTGATCAGCCATTCCCCGATCCAGGGCGTGATTGTACCGGGCAATGAAGAGGTAACGGTAATGGCTAACCGAATTCAATTGGCGGGGATGGATTGCAGGCCCATTAGATATCCTACTGTTCCCAAACAGAAGGAGCGCATCAGGATCATCCTGCATGCTTTTAATACAATTGAGGAGATAGATTTACTCGCGGTCAGTCTCCGGGGAAACTAGAGATAGAATCCGGCGCGCAGTGCAATGCGTTGGTTGGTATAGGGATCAAGGTGTCCGGCAGTACCTGTGCTTCCTTTTTGAACCCTGTAACCCATATTGAGGTGAAACCCTGCAACGGCACTGAACCTTATTTTAAATCCGATCCCAGTGGCAAACATCAATCCACCCTTGTATTGCTGGTCTGTTGTGCTGGTAGTGATGTCAAAGCCATAGCCGGCATCAGCAAAGAGGTAGGGAACAAATAAACCTTTGTCCAATAGGTTGGTTCTCACACTTGCAAAAACCGGTATAATGGTTTGGGTTGCGTAAAGATCAGCTGCAACACCCACGCCTGTAAACAAACGATTGGAGAAGCGGTAGCCGTTGACTGTTTGGAAGCTGAATGCGGCGGTGGTAACATTATCAGGGCGGTTTTTGGTTGCCGCCAGTGCGCCTATTTCTGTGTAATGACCAAATCCTTTCTCGCGATAGATAATGGGTAGTTCTTGCGCCTGCGAAAAAGAAGAACAGCAACAAAGAAATATGAAAATCAGTACTCTCATCGGAAATCATTATTGTATTTCAGCCCATTGTTTGAAGAGTGAAACTCTTTCACGGCTGACAATCGCTTCATCATTTTGGTTTCCCGCATGCAAGGCTATTCTGAGTCTGCTGTTTTCATGCATACGGATGTCTTTGATGGCATGGATGCTACCAATGATTTTTCTTGAAAACCGAAAGAATTGGATGGGGTCAAGCATGGTTTCCAGTTTCTCGAGGGTATATTCAATGGGCAATCGCATGCCATCATTTTTGACCAGAAAGCTATTCTTTCCTTCTGCAAAAAAGTAAGATACGTCGTCGATATCTACAAACTGCATCCTGATCCCATTGCGGACCAGAAATTTCTTTTTATATCTTGGCTCAGTGCCCCGGTTGTATAGCAATTTCATTTTTTGCATGGCCTTTGCCAGTGAAACGGCTGATATTGGTTTCAACAGGTAATCGATACACAAATGTTGAACAGCTTGCAGGGCAAATTGATCATAAGCGGTTGTGAAAATGATGGGGCTGCGATGTTGTATGAGATCAAGTAAGGGGAAACACTTTCCATCTCCTAACTCTATATCCATGAAAATGAGGTCAGGCAGCGGACGGGTGTTGAGCCATTGGCTTGCAGACTCAATACTGTCTGCTGTTCCCGCTATTTCAATGGCAGGATCAAACTGATGGAGCAGCAGGGATAGCCGCTCTACGGCCAGAGGTTCATCTTCAACAATCAGTATCCGCATGCATAGGTTTGTGCAAAGTCTAACAATGCTGCGGGCAAAAGGTTTAAACAGTTCTCCTTTTTCAGATCAGGGGGATGATCACTTCAAACTGGTCCGTACCATTTTGAATACCAATGGGTTTACCAACGGCATATTTATACCGATCGGCTATATTTTTAAGTCCCGTCCCTGAACTTTCCTCATTGTTTTGTTTAGCCTGAATGGGATTAGAAACGGTAAGAGATCTGGCTTGCGGATCTGCTTTGATATAGATATGCAGCGGTTTATGTTGGGAAATCACGTTGTGTTTGATGGCGTTTTCCACCAATAACTGTAGGGAAGCCGGAACTACTTTTAGTGCCATACACGCTTGTGGCACTTGAATATGCAGATGAAGTCCATCGCCAAATCTTTTCTGAAGGAGATAGGTATAAGGCTCCAGTATGCTGATTTCTTCCGCTAATTTGATCAGGTCTTTGTCTTTTGCGGCGAGCAGCTGCCGGTATACGGCGGCAAAAGATTCAATAAAGGTGTTGGCTTCTTTACTTCCGGTGAGTACTAGAGAAGACAGCACGTTCAGGTTGTTGAACAGGAAATGAGGATTGATCTGGTTTTTGATGCGCTGAAGTTCTGCATCGGCGGCAATGATCTTTAGTTTTTCCGATTCTTGTTCTTTTTCTTTTGATTGCTGGATGAAAAACAAAAAAGCGTGAATGCACTGCAAAAAGAGGTTGACGCGGAGCGAGAAGGCAATGGCGAGTTTCATTTCCACATCCCGTGCTGACGATGGATGTACATTAAATATGCTTTGAAGTGTAAATGTTACAACCCAGCCAACGAG
>REAQ01000241.1 GCA_004294195.1 Sphingobacteriales bacterium
GATCCGCCACTACATAGTAGGCGATCGATGGCAAACCACCGAGGCTATCAGCAGAATGAAACACATGAATGCCAGGATGATGGAGCCCGAATGCTTCATCCACATTGGTCCATCGCAACTGCGCCATAGAAGCCGTGCTTACAAAAAAGAAGACAAGTGCGATGATGCGTTTATGCAAGTTGCTGCAGCTGTTTTGCCTCCCATTCTTTCCTGCCGATGCCGGGGAACACATGCTTCTCACTATGATAAGATGAACGCACTAGTGGTCCGCTCTCCACATAATCAAAGCCGAGTTCATACCCGATGCGCTCCAGTTCCTTGAACTCATCCGGATGCACAAACCGCACCACAGGCAAGTGTTTGCGGGTGGGTTGCAGGTATTGTCCGAGGGTAATCACGTCAACATCGCTGTTCCGAAGATCTTTCATGGTCTGCACCACTTCGTCGAAGCTTTCGCCAAGCCCCATCATGATGCCCGATTTTGTACGCATCCCTCCTTCTTTAAGGATACGAAGCACTTCCATGCTGCGCCAGTATTTGGCCTGGATCCGCACCTGGCGGGTCATGCGTTCAACGGTTTCAATATTGTGGGAGACGACTTCAGGAGCAGCATCAATGACGCGCTGGATGTTTTCTTTCTCGCCCTTAAAATCGGGGATCAGGGTTTCAAGCGTTGTACCCGGGCTAAGGTTGCGAACAGCCTTGATGGTATTGTACCAGATGGTGCTGCCACCATCTTTCAGTTCATCACGGTCTACAGAAGTGATGACTGCGTGCTTCACTTTCATCAGGAAGATGGCTTCGGCCACCCGCTGCGGCTCGTCCCAATCCAACTCCGTGGGCCTGCCCGTGGCCACGGCACAGAATCCGCAGCTTCGGGTGCAAATATTACCCAGGATCATAAAGGTGGCTGTGCCTGCACCCCAGCATTCGCCCATATTGGGGCAATTGCCGCTTTCGCAGATGGTATGCAGTTTATGGGAATCAACGAGGTTTCTGACGGACTTATATCCTTCACCAATGGGCAGCCTTACCCGCAGCCAATCTGGCTTCTTGGGCTTCTGCTCCACAACAGGATCCACTATAGGAAGTTCTTTCATGATTAAATGCTCCGGGAGGCAAAATTAACTACTTTCTGCTACCAAACAGAAAGCTGATATAGCCATTGAAAAACAGGGTGTTGGCTTTCAGCCCCACCATCTGTTCGATTTTTGTTGGATAGAACTCCAGGTTGAAGCCCACTTCCGCGGCGGAAATGGTATTGTTGAACCGGCCCCAGTCAAAGCGGAGCGCGGTTTTGGCATGGGCACCAGGTGCAATCTTAACATCGCCCCAGCCCGTGAAAAAGCCTGCCGCTCCAAGGATGCTGTTGCCCATGAAGGTTGCACTATCAGCCTGAGAATACTTAATAGTCTTTACCTGCCCCGAATTGGGCGGAGATTCAACATCCAGAAAATAAGGTTTAAGTAGGCCGATGGACAGGCCTCCTGCCATCACTACGTACACAGCCACCCCATTTTTATTGGCCTTGCCGCCGAGCATGTATTGCTGGCCGATGCCGAGCTTCAGCTGATAAAAGTTATTCTGTTTGCCGTAAATAAAAGGATTACCAAAGACCACTGCACCATCGCTCCTTGACTGCTTTGATTCCTTGCGATGCTTCTTTTCATTGAGTTCTATCTGGTAAAGAGTGGTTTTGTAGGGCGATTTTATCTTTCCTTTTTCCCAGGAAATACCGTAACCATCTGTGCTGAATTTGAACCCGAGTAAACTGTGTTTTTTAAACGCCGACTCCCCTTCTTCCTCCAAACGGATCACTTGATTGATCTTGTCTCTTTTTGCCTGCTTCCTTTTCTCCTTTTCCGATACCCTTTCCTGAGCAGAAACACCCAGCGCAACTAGACAGCTTATGAACAATATGGTTATAGATTTCACTCGACAGATTTTACTTCTTTGTAAATTTATTAAAAATTATGGCAATGACGGCTTCTGTTATATATGAAAGCGACTTAAGGACCACCTGTATTCACCTGAGATCTGGCTCGTCATTTGAGACCGATGCTCCTACTGATAACCAGGGAAAGGGTGAAAGGTTTTCTCCCACCGATCTGCTGGCCACTTCCCTCGCTTCCTGCATACTCACTACCATGGCTATACGTGCTAAGGAATTAGAACATATCCTTCGCCAGGTAAAAATAGATGTTGAGAAGATTATGCAGGCCAGTCCAAGGCGGGTTAGCCAGCTTAATTTAACATTTCATTATCCCGATGGTTTTGTGGCTGATGCGGCGCAAAAGGCCAAATTGGAGGAAATTGCCTGGACCTGCCCGGTCAAGGAGAGCATACATCCGGATATCAAGTTGAATGTGGATTTCAACTGGCCTCAGTAGCTATTAGCTAATAGCTAGTAGCTAATAGCTACTGAGGAATGGCCCTCACAGATTTT
>REAQ01000242.1 GCA_004294195.1 Sphingobacteriales bacterium
TGACCTATCCTTTCCTCCCCTATGGTCTGGAAGAAGCAGCTAAACAGGAAACCATCCTGATCAAGAATACAACAGTATGGACCAGCGATGCCGCAGGTAAAATGGAGAATACCGATGTGCTCGTGAAAAATGGAAAGATTGCACAGATCGGAAAAAATCTTGCTGATCCTGCTGCACGCGTGATTGATGGTACAGGCAAGCACCTTACAGCAGGCCTCATTGATGAGCACTCACATATTGCGGCCTCTTCCATCAATGAAGGCGGCCAATCGGTAACGTCTGAAGTACGTATTGCAGACAACCTGAATCCTGATGATATCAATATCTATCGCCAGCTCAGTGGTGGTGTAACCACTTCGCATATTCTGCACGGTTCAGCAAACACCATCGGCGGACAAACTCAGCTTATCAAATTGCGTTGGGGTGCAAACGATGACGAACTCAAATTCCAGGGCGCTCCAGGATTCATCAAATTCGCACTCGGCGAAAACGTAAAACGCAGTAGCGCCAGCAGCGGCAACAACCGCTTCCCCGATACCCGTATGGGTGTGGAGCAAGTGCTGGCCGATGCCTTCCAAAGAGCAAAAGATTATGAAGCAGAATGGAAAGCAGCAGAAGAGAACAACAAGAAAAAAGGAGCTACCCCCATCGTGGTCCGCAGGGATCTTGAATTGGACGCCCTGGTGGAGATCATGAACAGCAAACGTTTCATCACCATGCACTCATACGTGCAAAGTGAGATAAACGCAGCCATGAAGGTGGCCGAGCGCTATGGCTTCCGCATCAACACGCTCACACACATTCTGGAAGGATATAAAGTAGCAGATAAAATGAAGGCCCATGGTGCCAATGCTTCTACTTTCTCTGATTGGTGGAACTATAAGGTTGAGGTGATCGATGCCATTCCTTACAATGCAGCCATCATGAGTAAAGTAGGTGTCAATGTAGCCATCAACTCTGATGATGCCGAGATGGCACGCCGCCTGAATCAGGAAGCAGCCAAGAGCATTAAGTTCGGTGGAATGACAGAAGAAGAAGCCCTGAAGATGGTAACCATCAACCCCGCGAAGATGTTGCGCGTGGATGATAAAGTGGGTAGCATCAAAGTAGGTAAAGATGCTGATCTTGTTTTGTGGAACGATAACCCCCTGAGCATTTATGCGAGGTCAGAAAAAACCATCGTGGATGGTATTGTGTACTTCGACAGGGACAAAGAAACCGATAAACAAAAAGCGATCAATGCAGAACGTATGCGCATCATCAACAAGATGATCGGTGAGAAAAGATCCGGTGGTCCTGTAGGTCCGGCCATGCCTTCCATGAACATCATTCTCAACTGTGGTGATCATGATCATAGTCACGGATTGTTAACGGTAGAAGGAAACTAAGTCAATATTCAAAAGTCAAAAAATGAAGAAATTAATTATAGCAGCCTTCGCACTTCTCCCTTTTACTTCTCCCTTAGCGCAGGACGACGTATATCCAGCAAAAGAGTATAAGGGCTTACTGTTCATCAAGAATGGTACCGTGCACGTTGGCAATGGCCAGGTGCTGGAAAACGCAACCATTAAAATCAGCAATGGGAAGATCGAGCAGATCGGAACCAACATTCCCATTCCGGTGGATGATGTGAAGGTTTTTGATGCAACGGGGAAACATGTGTATCCCGGGCTGATCCTCGCCAATTCAAATCTTGGCCTCGTGGAAGTCAACAGCGTCAGGGCCAGTAGTGATGCCGAAGAAATTGGCGACTACAATGCCGGCGTGCGTTCTATTGTAGCCTACAACACGGATTCCAAAGTCATCAACACCCTCAAACAAACCGGCGTATTACTCGCAAACGTTGTACCGCAAGGTGGAATCATCAGCGGCACCTCCAGCATTGTACAACTCGATGCATGGAACTGGGAAGATGCGGCTTATGTGATGGACAATGCCGTTCATTACAACATGCCAGATCTGTTTGCAAGGCCTAACCGTTTTGGCGGATTCTTTGGCCCACAGGCACCGCAGGGAGATCCCGTGAAGCAGGGTTTGGAAGAAATCGAGCAGACCAAGGCCTTCCTGAAAGAAGCAAGGGCATATGCGCTTTCTGCCGACAGGAAAGAAACCAACCTGAAGTTTGAATCTTTGAAAGGGTTGTTTGATAAATCGAAAAAATTCTTCATCCACGCAGACATTGTAAAGCAGATGTTGATGGCCATCGATTTCAAAAAAGAACTCGGTCTTGACGTAGTGATCGTAGGCGGAAGTGAAAGCTTCCAGATCGCAGAGTTGTTGAAGCAAAACGAAATCCCCGTTATCGTAAACCAAATGCACTCGCTGCCTACCATGACCGAAGACGCCGTAGATCTGCCTTACAAACTTCCTGCATTGTTGCAACAGGCTGGTGTACTTTATGCCATCAATGATGAAGATGGTCAGCATAGGGGTAAAAACCTT
>REAQ01000288.1 GCA_004294195.1 Sphingobacteriales bacterium
CCTGCATGGATTGGTCTCCGATTCCCGTGAAGGATTCAAGGGTTGGATGATCTCCTGGTTTGAAAAATGGTCTTGCTGTCTGGCCCAAAAAGTATTGGTAGTGAGTCCATCCCTTGCAGATCACGCGATCCGGCGCGGAATATTAAACCCCAATAAAGCAGTGGTGATTGGAAAGGGAAGTTACAATGGGATCGATCTGAACAGATTTCAGAAAACACCAGCGGTAATGACTCAAGTGAACGCATTACGGGCGGCACAAAATATCATGGAAGCTCATTTTGTGTTTGGGTTTGTGGGAAGGATTACCGTGGATAAGGGCATTGATCTGTTGATGACGGCCTTTACGAAGTTGTTCAATGAAAATGTCAATGTCAGACTCATCATGGCCGGGCCGATGGACCAGGAAAATGCACTGCCTTCTTCTTTGTTGAATACACTCAACCATCATCCGGGTGTGCGCTTACTGGGCAACGTCTCAGACATTGTACCCGTTTATCCAATGATGCAGATATTGGTACTGAGTTCTTACAGGGAAGGTTTTGGCAATGTGTTGCTGGAAGCTGCAGCCATGGATGTTCCTGTGATTGCGCCGGCCATACCGGGTTGTTCCGATGCGATGAAGCCCGGATTGAATGGGTTGTCGTTTCCCAAAGGTGATGCAGCAGCCTTGTACCAGGCCATGAAAACCTATGTGGACAACCCATCACTTAGATCGCAGCATGCATCTGCCGGAAGGGCTTTTGCAGCAGGCTTCGATCCCGTTTCCATCTGGGACGGACAACTCGCCATCTACCGCGGGTTTATGGATAAATAACCTTTTTTCACAAGGGCCGAAGGAATTACCTTTGCGGCAGTTATGGAGCAAATCATCGATACCGCCAAAAAACTCGGTCTAACCGAAGAAGAGTACCATTTGATCAAGGGCATTTTAGGAAGAGAACCCAATTTTAATGAGCTTTCTGCATTCAGTGTAATGTGGAGTGAGCATTGCAGTTATAAAAATTCCATCAAATGGTTGAAGACCCTTCCCAGGGATGGAAAGAAGTTGCTGGTGAAAGCAGGCGAAGAAAATGCGGGTCTCGTGGATATTGGCGATGGTCTTGCCGTAGTGTTTAAAATTGAATCCCACAATCACCCTTCGGCGATTGAACCCTTCCAGGGTGCGGCAACTGGTGTGGGTGGTATCCATAGAGATATTTTTACGATGGGTGCGCGCCCGATTGCGGCCCTCAACTCATTGCGGTTTGGAAACCTGAAAGAGCAAAAAACACAGCATCTGCTGAACGGCGTGGTGCATGGCATTGGCCATTACGGAAACTGTTTTGGTGTGCCAACCGTAGGCGGTGAAATATATTTCGAAGACTGTTATCATACCAACCCACTCGTGAATGCCATGAGTGTGGGCATTGTGGAAGTGGGGAAAACGGTGAGCGCTACGGCAGAGGGAACGGGTAACCCTGTATTCATTGTTGGTTCAGCAACCGGTAAAGATGGTATTGGAGGTGCATCTTTTGCATCGGCAGATATCACGGCAGACAGTGCGCAGGATCTGCCCGCAGTGCAGGTGGGTGATCCCTTCCAGGAAAAGAAATTATTGGAAGCCTGTTTGGAAGTGATTCCAACAGGTGCTTTGGTGGGCATGCAGGATATGGGTGCGGCTGGTATCATTTGTTCCACTTCTGAAACTTCTGCAAAAGGCGGCGTGGGTATGCGCATAGATTTGGAGCATGTACCGGCAAGGCAAAAAAATATGAAGGCCTGGGAACTCTTGCTCAGCGAGAGCCAGGAGCGGATGTTGATGATCGTGAAGAAAGGAAGGGAGAAAGAAGTGCTGGAAGTGTTTGAGAAATGGGACCTCCCTTGCTCACAGATTGGTATGGTGACGGACGATAAAATGCTTCGTTTCTATATGAATGGAGAACTCGAAGCAGAGATTCCTGCAGAGAGTCTGGTACTGGGTGGCGGTGCACCGCAGAATACCCGCGAGTATCGCGAACCTGCATACTTCGCGAAGATCAAAGCATTTGACGCAGCATCGGTACCCGTGCCCGCGGATCTGAAAGCAACGGCAGAGAAGATCATCAGCATTCCGAATATTGCCAGCAAGCGCTGGATCTATACACAGTATGACAGTATGGTGGGCACAGGCAATTCATCCACCAACCAACCTTCTGATGCGCCCGTGGTATCAGTGAAGGGTACACGAAAAGCTTTGGCCGTTACTACTGACTGCAACAGCAGGTATGTTTTTGCCGATCCGTTTGTGGGTTGTATGATCGCCGTAAGTGAAGCTGCAAGAAATATTGTGTGCTCAGGTGGTACGCCATTGGGTGTAACCAACTGTTTGAATTTTGGTAATCCTTTTGATCCCGAAGTATATTATCAGTTTGTACATGCCATTAAAGGCATGGGTGAAGCGTGTTTGAAATTTGACGCGCCGGTAACGGGTGGTAATGTGAGCTTTTACAACCAGGGTCCTGATGGACCGGTGTATCCAACGCCAACCATTGGTATGGTAGGGTTATTGGAGGATATCAACAACAAGATGACCCTCGACTTTAAAGCAGAAGGCGATCATCTTTACCTGGTGGGAAGAAGTCGCAATTGCATCAACTCATCAGAATACCTTCATAAAGTTTGCGGCGTGGAATATTCACCCGCACCTGATTTTGATCTGGAAGAAGAATTCAGACTGCAGCAGGCCATTGCAGGCCTTATACAAAACAAAATCATCAATGCTGCACACGATGTTAGTGAAGGTGGTGTCTTCATCACGCTTTGCGAAGCAGGATTTAACAGGACCCTCGGGTTCAATGTTACCTCTGCTGTGGATGTGCGTAAAGATGCATGGTTGTTTGGTGAAGCGCAAAGCCGCGTAGTGGTATCTGTTGCATATGACAAGGCGAAAGAACTAGAACAATCCCTTGCGTCACAGGGTATGTCGTTTGAATCTTTAGGTAAGGTAACTGCAGGCGATATCAAGATCGATGGGCAAGATTGGGGACATATCTTAGACTGGAAGACACTGTACGATACAGCCATTGAGCGCTACCTTTCTGCCGAAACAGCGGAGTCTGCACTGTCCGCCATGTAAAACAAATGTTATGAACAAGAAGATCGCGATCATCGGAGGAGGAAACCTGGGTACGGCCATTGCAGAAGGATTGGTGAAGAGCGGATTCACGTTGCCTGAGCACATTATGGTGACCAAGCGGAACATCAAGACAATCCAGCACCTCGAAGAGAAGGGCATTCTTGTTGGCGATAATAATAATGAGGCGGTACGTTATGCCGATCTCGTGATCCTGGCAGTGAAACCATTTCAGGTTGCTGATGTGATTGAAGGATTCAAAAATGAACTTACCGCACATCATCTCCTGGTATCCGTTGTCACAGGAGTATCTCTGGAGCAGTTGTTGCACTATGTAGGTAAGAAGGTTGCTGTAGTAAGGGCGATGCCCAATACAGCTATTGCGATTCAGGAAAGCATGACCTGTGTTTGTTCCCGCAACACCAACGATGAGCAAACACAATATGTGAATGACCTGTTCAACCAGCTTGGACGGGTAGTGACCATCGATGAAAAACTGATGGATGCTGCAACCGTGCTGGGTGCCTGTGGCATTGCCTATGCGCTGCGTTTTATCCGTGCCAATATTCAGGGTGGCATCGAGATTGGTTTCGATGCTGCTACCGCATCACTGATTGCCGCGCAAACGGTGAAAGGTGCTGCAGAATTGCTGATCCAAACGGGAAGACACCCGGAGCAAGAGATCGATAAAGTAACAACACCCAAGGGCTGCACCATTGCGGGATTGAATGAAATGGAACACAGGGGATTTAGCTCATCGTTGATCAAAGGAATTGCAGCAAGTTTCAACAAGATCAGTGATAAGTAAATACAATAAAAGACAGGCGTTTACGTTTTAGTGGAAAGCTACTGTACTGACTAACCCATTAAAGACCTCCTGATCCCAGGAGGTTTTTTTATTGCACCACCAGCCGCCCGAGCATTATTTGGTTTTTGTTTTCAGCCCTCACCATATAGATGCCCTTTGACCAGCTGCTAACGTCAATGGATACCTGACCCTTTCCCTGACCACTAAATACTAACTGGCCCAGTCCGTCCCAGATTTTTACTACTGTCTCCGTTGGTGGAAGATGCAGTAGCATTTTGTTATGGGCCGGATTTGGAAACATCCGGATCAACTGTGGTGGTAAGGCACGCACCAGTTTAACGGTACTCGTTTGCTGTGAACCGGAGTGAAAATTAATCAGGAGCCGATAATACTGTGCACCAGCATCAATATGGTTATGCGTAAGGCTGTAATGTTTAGAAGCCGTATTGGGCAGTACTGCGAAGTCTTTAAAGTTCAATCCATCCGTTGAATGCTGCACTACATAGTTTCGGATATTCGTTTCCGTTAGTATACTCCAGTGAAGGTCTACTTGGTTTCCGTTTCTTGCTGCTGACCATCGGTTGAGCAGCCCTGGGAGCACCACATTGCACTGCAACTGTAGTTCTGCAATGATCCAGTCGCTCCAGGATGCTTGTCGCACCACAATACTATCCACCGGTGAATGAAAGAAAACGCGCATGGATGACTGTGTGGTTCCGTTGGTGGTGCTGCCACCGCTGATGGTGTTTCCCGAGGCGGTTGCGCCGTTGACGGGATCCTTAAAATCTGCAGGGACTTCCACGCCATTGAGATAACCCCTTACGTTCTGCGACTCCCAATTGAACAGATCGCCCCGAATATTATCCACACGCACATGGAAAATATTGGAGTCCAGCGCCTGGCTTAATTTGAAGTAGGTGGTATTTGAAGCGGGAGAACTGTAGGCACGCCATACCTGGAGGGAGGCGTAGGTCAGGCCTTTCCAGACGGAGGAGCCCTGCGTGTAATTGGGCCTGCCCGATGCCATGGTGCCAGAGGTTACAGCTTCGGCGAAAACATAGCCTCCCAATACCCCTGTATCTCTGAACTGGCCGTCATTTTGTCCGTTCAACCAAACAGCCCCGCCCGTTGCGCATTGCGCAAAACCCTGATTTACAATGATCAGGCTAAGGACCAGTGCGGTCAGCAGACAACGCATACTGGTTCAAACGTGCGGTAGAGGGGCATATTGTAGATGGAAAAGGCCGGATACTGTAACAACTTGAAATAAATCGAGTTATCCACAGGGGGCAAACGGTTAAATTTTTGCATCGTCGATATAAATATTAAGTTTGCATGACCTTCAGGAATTACTTCGCGCACTCATTCCGGGTCTCCAACTTTCATTAATTATGGCAAAATTCATCTTCGTTACCGGCGGGGTAACTTCTTCATTGGGTAAGGGTATTATTTCAGCATCGCTGGCGAAATTGTTACAGGCAAGGGGGCTGAAAGTGACCATCCAGAAATTTGATCCTTACATCAACGTGGATCCCGGCACACTGAACCCATACGAGCATGGCGAATGTTATGTAACGGAAGATGGTGCAGAGACGGATCTTGATCTTGGCCACTACGAGCGATTTCTGAACATATTCACTTCTCAATCCAACAACGTAACCACAGGTAAGATCTACCAGACGGTGATCAACAAGGAGCGTGAAGGTGCTTATTTGGGTAAGACTGTACAGGTGATCCCGCACATTACGGATGAGATCAAGCGCAGGATGAAATTGCTGGGCAATGCAGGATATGATATCGTGATCACTGAGATCGGCGGAACCGTTGGTGATATTGAGAGTCTGCCTTTCATTGAAGCGGTACGCCAGCTGCAGTGGGAGTTGGAAGAAGAAGACTGCCTGGTGGTTCACCTCACATTGGTACCTTACCTGAAGGCCGCAAAGGAGCTGAAAACCAAGCCCACCCAGCATAGCGTGAAGATGATGAGTGAAAACGGTGTGCATCCTGATATCATTGTTTGCAGAACAGAACGTCCACTGGTTATTGAACTTCGCAGGAAGATCGCCTTGTTCTGTAATGTAAAAACAGAAGCGGTGATTGAAGCTGCGGATGCCGCATCTATTTATGAAGTACCGCTCATTATGATGCGGGAGAAGCTGGATGTGATCTGCCTTAAGAAACTCAACATCACACAATACCAGGAGCCCGAACTCAGCAAATGGAAAGAGTTTCTGGACAAGTTGAAATACCCGAAAGCAAAGGTGAACATCGGCTTAATCGGTAAATACATTGAATTGCAGGATGCCTATAAATCTATCCTGGAGGCCTTTGTACACGCGGGGGCTGTGAATGAATGCAAAGTTGAAGTGATCAATATCCATAGTGAGTTCATCACCGAAGGGAATGTGGACGAGAAATTATCCAACCTGGACGGACTGCTGGTGGCACCCGGATTTGGCCACCGCGGTATTGAAGGGAAGATCCTTGCCGTAAAATATGCGAGAGAGCATAAACTGCCGTTCTTCGGCATTTGTCTTGGCATGCAGATGTCCGTTATTGAGTTTGGTCGCAACGTTCTTCATCTAGATGCCCATTCCACAGAAATGGACCCCAATACGCCACATCCGGTGATTGACCTGATGGAAGAGCAGAAAAAAGTAACCGCTAAAGGCGGCACTATGCGCCTCGGTTCATATCCCTGTGTGATTGAACCCGGGTCCCTGGCCAGCAAGGCCTATGGCAGCAACCTCATTTCCGAGCGCCATCGTCACAGGTGGGAATTTAATAATAAGTACCTGGAACAGTATCATCAGGCCGGGATGATCACCAGCGGTACCAATCCGGAAAGCAATCTCGTAGAGATCGTGGAACTGAGGGATCATCCCTTCTTTGTGGGCGTGCAATATCACCCTGAACTGAAGAGTACGGTGGAAAATCCTCATCCATTATTCGTGGGATTTGTCAATGCATCCAAGGAATTTGCTGAGAAAAAAGCGTCTGTCAGAACCTCAGTGCTGCAAAAAGAAACCATTTGAGAATGAGGCAATGTGGCAGTGCGGTAATGCGGCAATGTAGGAAGGCGCGCCCTGCGTAGCGGCACGCCGGCAGTCACTCCGGGTGTTTCTGCGCAGGCCGGCAACGCACGGCCGCGCTTCCAACATTACCGCACTGCCGCATTACCACATTGGCTAATTGGCATTATGCCTATATTTGCGACTCAATTTTGGAATAAATGAACCTCGACAGAAATTCGGTGATTGGTTTTGTGCTGCTGGCATTGTTATTCTTCGGCTATTTCTTCTTTAATAGCCAGGCCCAGAAAGACCACGTGGCCCAGCAGAAAAGGATTGAAGATTCCCTGGCTGCTCTGAAGCCCAAAGTGGATCCCGCTGCTGTACGTATAGATTCCCTTCGGGCAGATTCATCCGCCAAAGTTGCCGCCGCAGGTCAGTTTGTTTCCGCTTCACTGGGTACTGAAGAGATCACGGTTCTTGAAAATAACCTTCTTAAAATAGGGTTCACAAATAAGGGAGGTCAGCCTGCCTATGTGCAGCTGAAAAAATACCTTTCTGTGGACAGTTCACCGGTTACACTGGCAGGTTCTAAGACCGACAAACTTTCCTATCGGATCAATACCGGACCCACCAATACTGCAGAAACGGGTGACCTGTTTTTTGCTACCGGCAAAGTAACCCAACAAGGTGACAGTAGCCAGTCCATCAGTTTTGTATTGTCTGACTCTACAGGGAGATCCATCACGCATACCTATACGCTGAAGAACGATGAATACATGGTGAACGCAGACATCATCATCAATCGTGCAGACCAACTGATTGGCAAGAAAACATTGGACCTTTCCTGGCAGATCAAAGCCAAACAACAGGAGCGTGATTTGGCGGGCGAGAAGCGCGAAAGCCAGTTGAATGTATACACTGCCAATGAAGGGTTCGATTACTTCACGATGAAGGACGGACTCTCTAAAAAGTTTGAAGAGAACGTGAAATGGGTTTCCCTGAAACAAAAGTTTTTTAACCATACCATCATCGCTGAGAATGGCTTTTCTTATGCCGAAGTGAATGTGAAGATGCCCGCTGAAGAAGATACATCTCATTGGGTGGCTGATGCATCGGGCGACCTTAAGCTAGCCTTACCCGCCGGTGCAAACGCAAGTATTCCATTGAAATTTTACTATGGCCCCAACGATTTTCCTACCCTGAAAAAGTACGGGATGGAAGACATCGTGAACCTGGGCCAGGGAATCTATGCCTTTGTGAAATACATCAACAGGCTGATCATCATGCCGGTGTTCAATCTGTTTGCAGGCTTCATCAAAAGTTATGGATTGGTGATTGCACTGTTGACCATCATCATCCGTTTGGTGACCTCGCCACTGGTGTACACCTCTTACCTGAGTGGTGCCAAAATGAAGGCGCTTAGGCCGGAACTGGCAACGCTGAAAGAGAAACATAAAGACGATCAACAGGCTTACAGTATGGAGCAGATGAAACTGTTCCGTGTAGCCGGTGTGAATCCATTGGGCGGTTGTATTCCGGCACTGCTGCAGATCCCTATCTTCTTCTCATTATACTCCTTTTTCAATTCGGAAATAGATCTGCGGGGCAAGGCATTCTGGTGGAGCCAGGATCTTTCTTCATATGATCAGATCTTCACCTGGGGATTCAATATTCCATTTATCGGCAACCACCTGAGCTTATTTACTATTCTGGCCGTGGTGACGAGTTTGTTGATTTCGATCTACAGTATGAGCATGACGCCGGACCAGGATAATCCGATGTTGAAGTACATGCCTTACATCTTCCCGATCATGCTGTTGGGTATTTTCAACAGCCTTCCATCGGCCCTGACATGGTACTATACTGTTTCAAACGTGATCACGCTGTTGTTGCAATATGTGATACAGAACTATATCATCAATCACGATAAGATCTTGGCGCAGATCGAAGAGAATAAGAAAAAGCCGAGATCAAAACCCAAATGGCAAGACAGGTTGGAGTCTATGCAGGAGCAACAGCGGAAGCTGGAGGACATGAAGAAAAAGACGAAGAAGTAGTAGCTTTAACAATATTCAGGCAACCTGGCCTTGAGTTTATCAATCTTACCAGATATGAAAAAGAGCATATTCGTGATGGTGTTGGTGATGTTTGGGTTGGCTGTTCAAACCCAGGCGCAAAAGCTTCTTTCTGAAGGAACGATACAATACGATGTATCTGTGCAGACTGGCACCAACAATCCCAAGATGGCCGATGTGTTTGATGGTGCCACGGCGCTGGTGTTGATCAAAGGTTCTCACTCCAGGTCAGAATTGAAAAGTGCCATTGGTAGTTCAATTACCATTTATGATAGTAGAACCGGAAATGGCGTGATCATGCGTGAATTTGGCGCACAAAAACTGTTGATCCGGATGAACAGGCAAAACTGGATAGACAGGAATAAAAAATACGATGGCATCGTGTTTAGCAAAACCGGCGAGACGAAAAAGATTGCAGGATATAATTGTGAACAGGCCATCGGAAAATTGGCTGATGGCTCCAGCTTCACTGTTTTTTATACTACAGAAATCAGGGTAGAGAACAGGGATTATGATGCCCAGTTTAAAAACCTTCCCGGTGTTCCGCTGGAGTTTGAATCAACGGTTTCCAACATTAAGGTCAGGTATACAGCAAGCAGGGTCAGCTTTGATCCTGTGCCCATACAACGTTTCGAAATACCCACATCTGGTTATAGGGAAATGACTTATGAAGAAGGAATGAAGTCTAACAATTGACAATTGATAATTGGCAATTAACAATTAGCAACAGTAATTGGATATTAGCGTGAAGGCGTTTTGAACTTCTGGAGCAGCTTAGATCCTCCACGTTGTGGAGTTACCCAGGTTTGATTTCCTTTCTGGAAATAAACGAGAGAATAATTGCCAGACATTGAAGGAATCCTTTTAATCTGACGATTCTTTGGGTTAGAAGTGCTGTACAGCGTCTTCAAAGAAAAGTTAAGATTTGTTTTGATGGTAGAATACACCTTAGTGGATTTAGTACCACCTTGTGTTCCATCAACGGCAAAGCCGTAATGAGCCACTGCTACAATGGCTACAAAAGCCAAAGCCAGTTTCAGAATTTTACCAGTGTTTATTTTGGTATTCGCGCTCATATCACAAAATTAACAAAAACTATTCCAGAAATTATAGCCATTTATCCTTTTATTAACAAAATTAACCGTCCAAGGGGATAAATTGTTCGGGGAATGGCCGTTTTCAGGGTAATAAACGCTTAAATTACAATAACCTATATAACATGAGTGAAAATCCTTACCGTGAAGAGCATGAAGATATACGTGAAATCCTCCGCCAATTTGAAAATTTAAAAGCCGGTCGTAGCCACAGTTTCCTCTACGAAGAGAGTTTTGAGCGGATTGTGGACCATTTTGATGACATGGATGACCTTCCCAAGGCCCTTGAGGCCGTAGAAATGGGTCTGGAGCAATTCCCCTACTCAGCCGCCCTGATGGTCAAAAAGGCTGACCTTCTCATCGCTTCCCGTAAATATTACG
>REAQ01000289.1 GCA_004294195.1 Sphingobacteriales bacterium
AATTCGTGGAAAGAAAGGAACTGAAGTAAGGCTTACCCTCAAAAAAGCAGACGGCTCCGTGAAAGTGGTAACCATGATACGTGAGGAAATTGTAACCGAAGAGACTTTTGCGCGCAGTGTGATTATCAATGAGAACAATAAAAAGATCGGGTATATCTTCCTGCCAGAATTTTATGCAGACTGGGAAAGACCCAATGGTGCACGTTGTGCCATCGATGTATCCCGTGAGATCATCAAATTGAAAGAGCAGGGTATTGACGGTATCATCATGGATCTTCGCAACAATGGCGGTGGTTCTTTATATGATGTGGTGCAAATGGTGGGCTTCTTTATTGAAGATGGTCCCATTGTGCAAGTGAAAGACAGGGAAGGAAATCCAAACGTATTGAAGGATAGGGACCGTTCCGTATTGTACGATGGCCCTCTTGCGGTAATGGTAAATGAGTTCTCTGCATCAGCGTCTGAGATCTTTGCTGCAGCTATCCAGGATTATAAACGCGGTGTGATCATTGGTAGCTCTTCCACCTATGGTAAGGGTACCGTTCAACGGAATATTGGTCTTGACGGCAGTGCCAACGGACCACTTACCGCCATGAATACTACAGAACAACTTGGAACCGTAAAGCTGACCCTTCAGAAGTTCTATCGCATCAATGGTGGCTCAACCCAATTAAGGGGTGTTGTTCCGGACATTGTTATTCCTGATCAGTATGAATACCTGAAGTACAGGGAGAAAGATAATCCAGATGCGCTGCCCTGGGATGAGATCCAGAAAGCAACGTACAATCAGGCTAAATCTTACTACGATCCCAATGCTGTAAAGATTGCCGCTGAGAACAGGGTTAAAGCAAGCCCCTCATTTATGACGATCAAAGAGACAAGCCAGGCACTGGCTAAGATCAACGATAAAGAGTATTCCCTGAATCTCGTGAAGTACAAAGCCGAGCAGAAGGAAATCAAAAATACAATCAAAAAGATCGATGAGATCAACAAGAATCCCAAGGAACTGCAGTTGAGTCTGATCCCAACAGATGAGAAGCGTTTGGAAGCTGACAATGACAAGCTGGAAAGAAGAAAGCAATGGGTGAAATCACTCAGTAAAGATATTTACCTCGGTGAGAGTGTAAATATCATGAATGACATGATCACACAAACTGCATTAGCTAAACGAACAAATTAATTAGGAATAAGTAAATGAAAAAGCGGAGGGATCACCTCCGCTTTTTTTATATCCCGTATCGATCATGGAGTATCGTAAAATGGTGACGGATATGTCCAATGCTGATATATCCGAGTGCAAGGGTACTGACGGGTTTTCCTGAGGCTGTTCCTATTTGTTTCAGCATCTCCGGGGTAAACCCTTTAAACATCAGATAAACACTATGCTTTAGGGCCAGCAGTTCCTCCTTCATGTCTTTCAATGATCTGGTCTCAACATCTGCGGCTGCAGCATATTCGTTCTCATTAAATCCTGGTAAAGATTGTTTTTCTCCCCGGGCTATACAAGCTGCGCGATAGGAGAAAACCCTTTCCGTGTCAATGATGTGTTGAAGCAGTTGTTTAACCGTCCATTTACCTTCTGCATAGGCATAGTCTGCCTTATCTGCGGGAATGGTATCCAATACTCCATGGACTTCATCCATAGCGCGTTGAAATGCATCCATAAAGTCATTTTCGGGTACCAGATTAACATAGGTTTCGTAAAAAGGTGCGTACTCTTCAGGTTGTGGGCGCATAAACTAATAATTCGATTCTAACCTTTCTGTGTTTTCTTTACACTCGATTTTGGTAGGGCTGGTTTCGCTGGTGAAGTCTTACCCGATTTTGTAGCTGCTAGTGCATCAGCAAGCTTGATGGCTTCCACTGCATTGATCACACCACCCGAAGCACTGAGGTCGCTAAAATTCATCTGTTCTCCTTTTTCATCCATCTCATTGGGTTTGTAGACCGTAGCATCCAGCGATTTGGCTGACTTTTCGATGATCTGCTTCACTTCCTTTGCGTTAAGCTGCGGATAATATGACATGATAAGCGCTGCAAGCCCCGCCACAACCGGGCTGGCCATGCTTGTCCCTTGCTCCATTTTATATTGATCACCGGAAGGAATAGTAGAATAGATATCCATTCCTGGCGCAAATACATCAACATCCTTCTTTCCATAGTTGGAAAAATAAGCAACCAGGTTTTTCTTAGTAGGGCCGCTGGCGCCTACAGTAATCCAGTTGCTCGCCTTTGTTCCATCAAGATAGTAAGCTGTTGGGAAATGCCTTTTATCGTCCACGTTGGTAGCCTCATTACCCGCTGCGTGCACCAACAACACTCCTTTTTCCTCTGCATATTTTACGGCATCATCCACCCACTTTTTCTGGGGTGAAAAATACTTGCCAAAGCTCATGTTGATCACCTTTGCACCATTGTCAACTGCATAACGGATGGCATTGGCAATGTCTTTATCGTGTTCATCTCCATCCGGAACGGCACGAAGTACCATGATCCTTACATCGTTGGCAATACCATCCATACCCTTGCTGTTGCCGCGGGCCGCACCAATGATTCCGGAAACGTGAGTTCCGTGGGTTGCGTCCGAGGCCATGATATCGTTGTTCCCGTAAAACCTATCGTTCACATCATTGGGATTATCCCCAACAATACCACGATAGTCAGTAGGAGGGCCGTTGAGGTTTTCTACTTTTTTCTTTTCTCCATTGTAGAAACCCATCAAATCATCAATGATAGATTTATTGGTGGCTTCCATGGCGTGCAACTGCTGAAATAAGCCCAGCATTAGGCTTTTGGACTTACTCTCTTCAGACGACTTTGGTTTAAAAGCCGTTAACTGGTCTCCCGTGTAGAGTTGTTTGCCCATCGCTGTTTTAAGCACACTGTCTGCTGCCGGAAGTTTTTCAACGATGTTGCGGTAGAGGAGCACCATAATGGATGCTTCCTTGGCGGCAGTTTCAATCTGGAATTTGGCGCGTTCAAAGGTGCGTACTTCATCGGCTTGTTCAAGACTCAAAGTGTTCAGATCCGGAATGCTATCGCCATATTTCTTCTTAAGACTGTAATAAACCCTTGCGGCCTCATCACTGTCCGTCGTGACATTCTGCCCGTTTTTACTACCCAGAAAGTTCCAGCCGTGCACATCATCGATATACCCGTTTTTATCGTCATCTATACCATTCCCGGGTGTTTCTTTCTTATTAATCCACAATACTGGTTTCAGGTCTTCATGGGTGGTATCTACCCCGGAATCAATAACGGCAACGATCACCTGCTGTTTGGGTTGTTTGCCTTTCAGAAGGGTCTGGTACGCTTTATCCAGACTGATGCCGTAATATCCATTCTCTTTGGAGTCAAGCAAATGCCACCCCTTCGGGGTTTCTTGCACGGATTTCTGCGCTTGAGCTGCAAGGGAAAAAGCAGCCAATACGCCAATCACCATCAACTTGCGTACGGTCATTTGAATATTAAGTTTAATTACAAATGTAGAATTCTACCCTGAAATGGGCTGTTAAAAACTGCCTCAGGGCTGGGTTTAAAGGTCAAATTTAATACCCTGTGCCAACGGTAGGGTAGTGGTGTAGTTAATGGTATTTGTTTGACGGCGCATATAGGCTTTCCAGGCATCGCTTCCACTTTCCCTTCCGCCACCTGTCTCTTTTTCGCCGCCGAATGCACCGCCGATCTCCGCGCCGCTGGTACCAATGTTTACATTGGCGATGCCGCAATCACTGCCACGCTGGGAAAGGAACAGCTCTGACTCTCTGAGGTTCAGGGTCATAATAGCAGATGAAAGACCTTGCGGAACACCGTTTTGTATGGCAATGGCTTCCTCTATGGTATCATACTTCATGATATATAGGATGGGGGCAAAGGTTTCCTGGTGAACGATCCCAAAACCAGGTTCCACCTCTGCAATACAAGGTTTTACATAGCAGCCACTTGAAAATTGTTCTCCGGTAAGTACACCGGGTTCAACCACAAACCGGCCTCCCTCTTTTTTGCATTGCTCCACGGCACGCAGGTAAGCCGCTACGGCATCCTGGTCAATCAACGGACCCACATGCACACCTGCCTGGAGTGGATCGCCAATTTTAAGCTGGCGGTAGGCCTTCACGAGTTTATCCCTGAATTGGTCAAAAACAGAGGCATGTATGATCAATCTTCTGGTAGATGTACATCTTTGGCCCGCGGTGCCCACCGCACCAAATACGCAACCGATCACTGAGATGTCAAGGTCTGCGTGTTGGGAAATGATGATCGCGTTGTTGCCACCCAGTTCCAATAAACTTCTGCCTAGCCTTCCGCCAACCGCGGCGCCTACAGCTTTCCCCATTCTCGTAGATCCCGTAGCAGATACCAAAGGAATGCGATGATCATGGGACAACCATTCTCCCAGTTCCCTGCCACCAATAACGAGGTTACTCACTCCTTCAGGAACTTCACAATCCCTAAACACCTCGGCAGTAATCTTCTGACAGGCGATCCCGCAAAGCGGTGCTTTCTCGGAAGGCTTCCATATGCAGACATCCCCGCAAACCCAGGCTAAAGCAGTGTTCCAGCTCCAAACGGCTACGGGAAAATTGAAGGCCGATATGATCCCCACGATGCCGAGTGGATGCCATTGCTCATACATCCGATGGCCGGGCCTTTCGCTGTGCATGGTGAGGCCGTAGAGTTGCCTGGACAAGCCAACGGCAAAATCACAGATGTCTATCATTTCCTGTACTTCACCCAGACCCTCCTGGAGACTTTTACCCATTTCCCAGGACACCAGTTTTCCCAGGGGTTCTTTATACTCCCTTAGTTTGTTGCTTAATTGCCTGACTACTTCGCCCCTTTTAGGCGCTGGCCATGTACGCCAGGTGAGAAATGCCTCTTCAGCTTTTGCGATGACCGCTTCATAGGCATCTTTATCTGCCGTAAACACGGATGCAATCGGCTTGCCATCCACTGGCGAAAATGAAGTGATGGATTCACCCGTAGAACCGAGCCAATGCTGGCCCGTAGATAAACCGTGGTTGTGGGAAGAGATGCCAAGTTGCTCAAGAAAAGACATAGCCTGCAATTTTGTTCCCTCAAAGGTAAACATTAACTGCTTTAGCCTCTCTTCAGATTGATAGTTTGTAAGACTGTCTGGTTTCCTATCAGTATTGTTCTTTCTCGTTCGGAAACTCCCTGGATTTTACATCTGAGATATAATGCTTTACGGCACTATTGATGACATCGTACAAATTAGCATATTGACGTAGAAATCTCGGCTTGAACTCATGATTGATCCCCAGCATATCATGCATGACTAATACCTGCCCGTCACAATGATTTCCAGCGCCAATACCGATGGTAGGGATTTTAAGGCTTTCTGACACTTCCTTTGCCAAATCTGCCGGTATTTTCTCCAGTACCAATCCAAAACAACCCGCTGCTTCCAGTAAGAGTGCGTCTGATTTTAGTTTCTCCGCTTCTGCTTCCTCTTTGGCCCGCACCTGGTAAGTACCAAATTTATAAATGCTTTGGGGCATGAGGCCGAGGTGGCCCATCACTGGAATTCCGGAACTGAGGATCCTTCTGATACTATCAACCACTTCTTCGCCGCCTTCCATCTTAACTCCATGGGCACCGGTTTCCTTCATGATCCTAATTGCAGAAGCCAAGGCCTGTTTGGAATTGCCTTGATAAGTGCCAAAAGGGAGATCCACCACCACAAAACATCTGCTCACACCCCTCACCACAGATTGCGCGTGGTAGATCATGTGGTCCAAAGTGATCGGTAAGGTGGTTTCATGACCCGCCATTACATTTGAAGCAGAATCCCCTACCAGAATCACATCGATCCCCGCTTCATCAATTATACGGGCAGACGAATAATCGTACGCTGTGAGCATCGCAATCTTCTCACCTTTCTCTTTCATTAATTCAAGCGTATGGGTAGTTATGCGCTTCACTTCTTTTTGAACGCTCATATGGGGGAATTTACTGGATCAGAAATCCATGAGTTGATGATATAAATGGTGGATCAGGCCATCGACAAGACCGATCTTAGGGACGTATATTTCCTCACACTCTGCCCATCGCATAACGTTGATATAGATCGACAATGCGGGCACAATAACGTCTGCACGGTCTTCCCTTAGCTTATACACCTGCATCCGTTCTTCGAGGGTGAAATTGCTGAGTTCCTTATGGTAATCCCTTAGGGTGTCAACGTGCAGCGGCTTTCCTTCCTTTCTTTTCGAAAGCGAAAAAACTTTATTGATGTTGCCGCCGGATCCAATAGCAGTAATGTGCTTGAGCTGTTTGGCCCTCGTTTTTACTTCATTCTTCATTTCGTCCCACTGCTGATCCGTCACCATATTCTTTAGGATCCGGATGGTGCCGATATTGAAAGACTTTTTATAATTCAATTTTCCATCGCTGAAAAAGGTCAGTTCCGTGGAACCACCACCCACATCGATGTACAGATATGATTCATTACTGTTCATTGTATCTGCAATGTGGTTTTCGTAGATAAGACCCGCTTCCAGGTCACCACTGATGACTTCAATATCAATATCCGTTTCCGCTTTAACTCTCCTGATGATCTCGCCTGCATTGCTTGCATCACGCATCGCCGAGGTGGCACAGGCTTTCACGTGTTTCACATCATAAGCCTTGAGCAAATGCTTATACGCTTTAATGGTCTGTAAAACCATGTCAGCACGTTCAGGGGATATCTTCCCAGTCTCAAACACATCGAAACCCAGTCGCAAAGGTACGCGCACGAGGTTTAGTTTCAGAAACTGTGGTTCGCCGTTTTGACGGATGATAACCTCAGAGATCAACAGGCGCGCTGCATTACTTCCTATGTCAATAGCGGCAAGTCTCAAAGAGATGATTTATCCTCAATATTACTTGTTTTTTATTTGCTTCGTTGCTGATTTTCCGATCAGGTAACTGAATATTTCCTGTTGGGAGCGTAAGGGCTTACTTTTATTTTGCACAAAATCATTGCTCAGATCATTGGTGAGCAGCCTTGCCTTCACGTTATCCCTGAGCTGTATCTGTATGATATCGATGATCTCTTGTTTTAACGCGGGATCAAGGATGGGGCAAGCGGCTTCCACACGATGGTCAAGGTTTCTTACCATCCAGTCAGCAGACGATATATACACTTTTGGATTGCCATTATTATGAAACACCATAAACCTGGCGTGTTCAAGAAACTCATCTACGATGCTCACCGCATGGATATTTTTACGAAATCTTTTGTTGTCTGTTTTGGCACAGAATATTCCACGGACAATCATTTGAATCTCCACACCGGCTTGCGCCGCTTCATATAATTTCTGGATCAGTATTTCGTCAGACAGGGAATTGAGTTTCAGTTGAATGCCCGTTTTCCTTCCCAGTGTAGCGTTTTTGATCTCACTGTTGATCAACGAAATCAACTGCCTGCGCATATATGAAGGCGCTACCACAAGGGTCTTGCACATTTTCAAATCCCTGATGCCAACTTTAGGTTTCTCCAGATAAGCAAAGATCCGGTTCACATCCGCCATAATGTTTCGGTTGGCCGTCAATAGGCTGGCATCACAATAAATTTTAGCAGTCTGTTCATTGATATTACCGGTGCTCACAAAGCCATAATGTATGATCCGTTTGCCAGATCTTTTCTTGATGAGGCAGGCTTTTGCATGAACTTTTTCGTTGGGATAACCCAACAACACTTTAACCCCTTCCTCTTCCAGCAGTTCTTTCCACCGAAGATTATTTTCTTCGTCAAATCTTGCCCGAAGTTCCAGCATCACCGTTACAGCCTTGCCATTCCTGACGGCATTCACTAAAGCATTGATGACTTTAGACCGTTGCGCCAACCGGTACGCAGTGATCTTTATAGAGATCACATCTGGATCAATTGCAGCCTCACGGAGCATGTCAATCACCGGGTCAAAGGAATGATAGGGAAAATGAAGGAGCACATCATTCTGAAGTACTACATCTGTTACCCTCGCAACATTCTTGAGTTGTGGATGAATGAAGGGCTTCACTTTTTGTGGCAATTCAGGAAAAACCGCTTTGGGGAAGTCCATGAAATGCCGGAAGTTGTGGATTCGGCCACCGGGGATGAGGTGATCCCTCTTGGTCAATCCCATTTTCCGAATCAGGTATTCCAGGAGTGCTGCATCAATCTCCTTATCGTAGATCAACCGAACTGGTTTTCCTTTTCGCCGATTCTTGATCCCTTTTTCAATTTTTTCGCTGAATGTGATGGGTTCATCATAATCCAGATCATACTCGGCATCTTTGGTCACTTTGATGACGTGGGCCGTATATTTATCGTAACCGAAATATGCGAAAATTCTTGGAAGGCAAAACCGGATCACGTCTTCCAGCAGAATGATATAGTGTCCCTTGTCTGCTCTTGAAGGCAGCAGAACAAACCTAGAAACAACGCGGGCAGGAACTTCAATCAGGGAATACTTCCTTTTATAGGCACTGTCTTTTTTAGACATGATGATGGCCAGGTAGATCGATTTCTCCCGAATATAGGGGAGGGAGGGGATGCTCTCAATCATCAGAGGGATCACATTGGACCTTACCTGCTCATCAAAGAAATCGTTTACAAACTGTTTCTGGTTGGCATCCAATTGTTTTTCTGTGATCAGATGGATATTTTCCTTGTGCATTTCAGCAAGGATCTGTTCCCAGATCCGGTTAAACTCACCTTGCTGCTGAAGGACTACCAACTGGATGTTATCCAGGATTTTTTGCGGACTCTCTTCCACATGCATGACAGACTTTGCGCCGTACTTCATCATCCGTTTCAACGCGGCCACACGAACCCTGAAAAATTCATCAAGATTGTTGGAGAAAATACCCAGAAATTTCAGGCGCTCACGGATGGGGATAGACGAATCGGCTGCTTCCTGTAAAACCCTTGCATTAAAACTGAGCCAGCTGATATCTCTTGGAATAAGGTTGATCTTTTTCTTGGTCTTCACCATATATGTAAAAATAGCGCTAGGCGCGCTAATGCATTATTAAGTTTTTTCAAAGTTTACGGATGGTTTCAATGAATGACGTAGTGGAATATCCTTGTACAATGGGTATGATCTTTACTTCTCCGCCCCTCGCCAACACTTCACTGGCGCCCACCACCTGGTCTGGTGTGTAGTCTCCACCCTTGACAATAACGTCTGGTTGTAAAATGGCGACGAGTTCCTTGGGGGTTGGCTCGTCAAAAACCGAAACAGCATCCACCAGTTCAAGAGACGCCATCATCCATAACCTGAAGTCCTCATCATTGACCGGGCGTTCAGGTCCCTTCAGTCTCTTAACGGAAGCATCCGTGTTTAGTCCAACCACCAATACATCGCCAAAGCCCGCGGACGCTGTCAGCACCTGCAAATGCCCCTGATGCAGGATGTCAAAACAGCCGTTGGTAAATACGATTTTTTTACCTTCAGCATGCCAGATTCTGGATATTTTTTCCAATGCTTCCCTGCTAAGGATCTTTTCTTGTATGGATCGTTTCGGGTTCATATTTTTTCCGGTTATGCCAAGGTAAAAAGATCAGACATAAAAAACCAACACCCAGCACCATGATGGTTTGTACTAACCACAACAGCCATCCGAAGGCAAGGCCATTCACTTCTGGTATGCCGTATAAAGTAAGGGTTTTCTGGACAGCAAACTGATAGGCTCCGATACCACCTTGAGTAACAATCATGGCGATGCTTCCAAAAGAAAGTAATGTGAACGATGGGGCCAGGCCGAGATGGGATACTGAATCCATCGCGTAAAATCCAAGGCGAATGGAAAGGAGGTACATCGCCCAGATGAACAGTGAATGCAGGAAAAATGCAGTCTTATTTTTCACGCGCCTTACACTGGTCAGGCCTTCCGTAATGCCCCGGAGGATCTTCTTGATTTTCGCGACAATACTGATATGTGCAAATCTTGAAAGGATGAAGCGGACTACCAAAAAACCAGCGATGATGGCTGTTATCGGCCCAATCAATTTCATTGGTGCCGCACGCCAGGTCACCCATCGGCTTTCAAATTCTGCTGATGCAAATTCACCTACAACATCCACCTGAATGATAATCGTAATGAAGATGACCAACAATAAACAAATGACATCAAACGCCCGTTCTGCTACCATGGTTCCAACCAGTTTATCCGCGGGAACTTTCTCATACCTTGCCAGTATAGTGCATTTCATTACTTCCCCCAATCTTGGGACCAGCAAGTTGAAAAAATAACCCAGCATAACAGCGATGAAAGTATTGGTGCGGGAAGGCCGCGCTCCGAGTGGTTCCATCAAGATGCGCCATCGCAATGCCCGGCTGTAATGACTGGCCAACAACAGCAACATGGCAGGAATCACCAACAAGTATTTAGCCTCCTTCAATGAAGAAGTCATCATCTTAACCTCTTCAGGGGTGAGGTTCCTTGTGGTCA
>REAQ01000243.1 GCA_004294195.1 Sphingobacteriales bacterium
TGTGAACATTTTCTTTGCCCTAAATAAGCACCTGGCAAAGATCATGAACCAACAGGCCGCATATGATGTGACGATGACGGAGATCCACCATACGGCCAAAAAAGATGCACCGAGCGGTACCGCAATCACATTGGCAGAGGGCATATTGGAAAATCTGGACAGGAAATCAAACTGGGTGAATCACACAGCTGAAAATGCTTCTGAACTGGAGATCCTGAGTGTGCGTGAAGATCCTGCACCAGGAACACACCAGATCAAATACCATTCTGTAGTAGACGATATAGACATCATCCACACCGCGCACAACCGAAATGGATTTGCCTTCGGTGCCGTTCTCGCGGCGGAATACCTGCACAACAAAAAAGGTATCTATTCCATGCAGGATGTGCTTGCATTATAATCAGAGTGCAGGAATTTTCTTAATTTACCCGGGTGTTAAACAAGAAAACCCAATACGCATTGCAGGCTTTGCAATACCTGGCCGAACATCAAAACCAGGGGCCTGTGTTAATCTCAGAAATTGCTGAGCAAAAAAAGATTCCGCTTAAATTCCTGGAGAATATTCTGCTGGAACTCAGAAAAGAAGGTATTCTTGAATCGAAAAAAGGAAAAGGTGGTGGCTATTTTCTAAACCTCCCGCCACAAAAGATCCCACTCGCGAGAATCATCCGGCTCATCCACGGCCCTATCGCCATGCTCCCCTGCGTGAGTTTATACTTTTACGAACGCTGCGCCAACTGCGATGAAGACAATTGCGGTTTACATGATACGATGATTGAAGTACGAGACGCTACTTTGAAAATACTTGAAGGGAAAACGGTAGCAGATCTAATTCGCTAGGGTTGAGGGTAGCGGTCAAAGGGCAGAGCTTCCACCTTCCAACTTTCCTCAAACGGGTTCGAACAAAAAGAAAGAATAGGGTTCAAGGATCATCTGCTCTTCATCGCTCCCAATGGTAAGGATAGCACCACTCCAATGATCTTTGAGTTGCGAAGGCACGGGACCATGATGCTTCACCCATTGCCAGCTAACCAACTGAGTATTGCTGCTGAAATTAAAAATACAGAATAGTCGACTCTCCTGCCAACTGCGCAGGTATGCCGCAATGTGATTGTTATAAGTCCATAGCCACTCGAGGTTTTTATAGTCGCCCACCATCTCCAACTTTTTACGCAAAGCAAGGAGACGCTTTGTGCCTTCGAAAATCCGTTGTTCTGGTGTGCCTTTCTCTCTCCGAAGCTCATTCTTCGCCCAGTTGATCACGGGACGATGCATCCATCGGTTGTCATAACTCTTACCGGAATCATCCAGGTAAGAATAATCATTGGTGTAGGCCGCTTCATCGCCATAAAAAATAACAGGCACGCCACCAAGGAAAAAGCTGTGCGCCTGCATCAGTAAGATCCTTTGCAATGACACTTCAATGGCTTTGTGATCTCCTGCTTCCTGCGCAGATTCCAGCCCACACAAAGATGCAAGGCTGCCGCTGATGCGTGCATCCTGGGTCTTTGGATTTACAGAGAATAAAGCACCTTTGGCCGGACTGGAAGGAATGGCTCCTGAATAATAATCCTTGATGTATTTCCGATGATCATACGGCGTAAAACCAGCCTGTTGGATCATGTAGTCATCGTATCCCAATCCAATATCATCATGGCATCTTGTATACGTGATCCAGCTGCTGCCGTAGGGTTTCTGGAGGATCTCGTGCTGCGCGGCCATCATCACACGGATATCGCCCGTTGCCAGTGCGTCCCACTGCAGGGCCATGTGCGTGGCGTTGTAGGCAAAATCACACTCCCGCGCGGTGTATTGATCCGTACCGAAATATTTCATGATGGCGCTCGGTGCAACAATCGCTTCGCCGAGGATGGCCATGCCCGGTGCCGATACTTCCACGCATTGCCTGATGAGCCTGAGCAGGGTGTGTGCCTCAGGCAGATTCTGGCAGGTGGTACCCAGTTGTTTCCAGATGAATGCCGGTGCGTCAATCCGAAGGATGTCTACCCCAAGATTCGCATAAAAGAAAATATTATCCATCATTTCCAACAGCACTAACGGGTTCGTATAGTTGAGATCCCATTGGTAGCGATGAAAAACGGTCATCACCCATTTCCCGGTTTCTTCATTATAGGTGAAACTGCCGGGTGCTGCTTCCGGAAAGATCTCCGGCATGGTCTGCTCAAACTGATCCGGTTGGTCCCGGTTGTCATACATGTAGAAATAATCCTGAAACTTCTTCTGTCCCGCTTTCGCTTTTTCCGCCCATTCGTGCCGGTGCGAGGTATGGTTGAGGACGATGTCGATCATTAGATACATGCCCCGCTTCATCATCGCGTTCTGTAAAGCTTTCAGGTCTGTCATGCTTCCAAAACGCTTGTCTACTGTTCGGAAATCAGACACCGCATAACCGCCATCACTCTCGCCCTCCGTAGGCCTTTGAGGTTTCCCGCAAACCGGTCAACATACAAACTCATCCCAGCGATCTTATTGCTCAAAAACCAATGCCCTTCTGATGCCTTTGCCTCATCCCTCTCTCTCAAATCTATACTGCGCTCTTGATACGCACGGATCATCAACTTCACCAGATCAGCAACCTGCAACCCGTCACCTCCAACCTGCCCATATAGTTGTTGATACAAATCGTTAATGGCCACCAAATTAGCCATCAACCTCACATAAAATGAATTGTCCTTCCCCGCAATATCTAACCCGGCTTCTACAACAGCCTTATGTACTCCTATATGTAACGATCTGTTGTACATGCTATCACCAATAACTAATGCTAATTGTTAATTGCCAATTGTTAATTGCTAATTACTAACTCAGTGTCCCGCCGGCATCATAACTTCCCCTACTTCCTCTCCCTCCACACTAACTTTAGTTCTCATCATCGCGAGTGCCGCAAAGAACAAAAGGATGGATGCAAAAATAATGGCCCGACCAGGATCACCGCCCAGCCAATTTTTATAGATATATCCGAAGCTCACTGTTTGAAGGATCATCGGGATCACGATCATCATGTTCACGATTCCCATATACACCCCGTAACGATGTTTAGGAATAGCACTCACCACCATAATATATGGAACGCCCATCATACTGGCCCAGGCAATTCCGAAACCAATCATCGGCACAAACAATAAATACTTATCGGTGATATGCGGCACCACAGCCAGCGCGATAGACGCCATGAACAAACAGGTGATGTGTACAAATTTTGCAGAATATTTTCTGGCCAGACCCACCAATGCAAATGCCGATAAGAAGGTCACCACATTATACCATCCATTCACAAGGCCTGTCCACCCCACCGCCTCTTCATACACTTTGGGATTGGATTCTGACGTGATCCCCCAAACGGAAGAAGCGATGCTATGAGAGATGAACTGCCAGTATACAAACATCGCATACCATTGAAACAAGTACACCAATGCCAGTTGCCACAATAAGGGTGGCATGTCTTTGATGGCCGAAGCTATTTCTTTGAAAGGCGCAAAAATGCCGCCCTTGTGTGCCCGCATGGCTTTAAGTTCTTCTTCGGTGGGCGGGATCTCTGGTGTTTTAGATACGGACCACAACACAGACCCAATGGAACAGATGGCGCCTACAAAGAATGATCCAAAGACCCAGTAAGGAATACCGGGACGGCCATCATCTGTGAGTGTTGTGCCCGTTATCGTTCTCCGGAAAAATTCAAGGGATAGATTCGCCAGCGTAATCCCCAGCCCTGTAAAAAAACTCTGCGTAAGAAAACCCATCGCCCTTTGCTTGGCAGGAAGTTTATCTGCAATAAAAGCCCGGTAAGGCTCCATAGCGGTATTATTACCTGCATCAAGGATCCACAAAAGACCTGCTGCCATCCAAAGTGCTCTACTGAATGGGAACGCAAATAGTGCAAGGCTGCACATGATGGCACCAATCAGAAAATAGGGTTTACGCCTGCCCCAACGCGGGCTCCAGGTGCGGTCAGACATCGCGCCAATGATGGGCTGGATCAACAAGCCTGTCATCGGTCCAGCCAGGTTCAACAGAGGAAGCTCCTCCGGCTTGGCGTGAAGGAAAGTATACAATGGATTGATGGCAGTTTGTTGCAGTCCGAAACTGTACTGGATCCCGAAGAATCCAACGTTCATATTGATGATCTGCCAAAAAGAAAGCGTGGGCTTGTTAAAGGTCATAAACAACAGTTGGATCAGGAAATTAAGGCTTTTTTAGATTGCGGCGTACATTTGCTCTATGGCGGAAGATTTACAGATCATCGAAGGCTCCAAAGAAGAACAATACCAACAGCTGATCCCTCAGATCAAGGGCCTGCTTGAAGGCGAAAATGATATGGTGGCCAATCTGGCCAATGTGGCCGCAGCATTGAAAGAACAGTTTTCCTGGTGGTGGATCGGGTTCTACCTGGTAAAGGAGGGTGAACTCGTGCTCGGCCCCTTCCAGGGACCTGTTGCGTGTACGCGTATCCGTAAGGGCCGCGGAGTGTGCGGAACCGCATGGGAAAAAGCAGAAACCCTTATCGTTCCAGACGTAGAAAAGTTCCCGGGCCACATCGCCTGTAGCAGCCTC
>REAQ01000290.1 GCA_004294195.1 Sphingobacteriales bacterium
TTTTCGCCGGGAATGGTGAAGAAACCATATTTTCCTTTAGGCAGCGTTTTGCCATCTACCTTGATGTCGCTGTCAACCTCAAAAACCGTTGCTTCGTTGGCACCTGTGCGCCACACTTTAGCATAGGGCTCCAGGTCTCCGAATATTTTCCGACCCTTCACAGAGGGCTGCCCATAATCAATGGTGATGGTGGCGCTGCCGGCCTTACCGGTTGCCTTGGCGCGCGGACTGGCTGCTGGCTGTTGTGCACAGGCTGTAAAGCTCACGAACGCGGTAACAAACAAAAATGAGATAAACCTTTTCATTGTATTCTATTTGATTTTGAAACGATGAGATAACAAACTTACATCAATTGTCTCTTATACAACTGAATCGTATTTTCCAACCCGAGGTATAGCGCATCGCTGATCAGTGCATGCCCAATGCTCACTTCATCCAATCCCGGAACCTGCTGACGAAAATATTTTAGGTTATGCATGTCCAGATCATGTCCCGCATTGATCCCGAGGCCGAATTGCTGCGCAGCCAAAGCGGCTTTCACATAAGGCGCTACGGCTGCTTCCGGATTATCCCTGAACTGTCTCGCATATCCTTCGGTATATAATTCGATCCTGTCTGTCCCGGTTTCTGCGGCCCCTTCCACCATCTTCACATTGGGATCCACAAATATCGATACCCGTATACCTGCTGCTTTGAATACGGCGATCATCTCTTGTAGATAATCCCGATGCTTAACCGTATCCCATCCATGATCCGATGTCAGTTGATCCAGCGCATCCGGCACCAGGGTTACCTGCTCCGGTTTTACGGCCAGAACCAGATCTACAAACTTCTGTTCACTGCAATTTCCTTCGATGTTGAACTCCGTAGTAATGATGGGTTTGATGGCATATACATCGGCATACCGGATATGCCTTTCATCAGGGCGCGGATGAACAGTAATCCCATCTGCCCCAAAAGCCTGGATATCCAACGCTGCTTTCAGGACGTCAGGATGATTGGCTCCCCTGGCATTGCGGAGCGTAGCTATTTTATTGATGTTGACAGACAACCGGGTCATGCCGCAAAGGTATGGGAATAATCAGTCGCCGATCAGTTGCCTGAGTTCTTCCTCGATCATATCACTGAGGTTATGCTCCTGGTCATTGATCCAATCGGGCAGTACGAAGTCATTGTGGAAACTCCAGCCATTGCCGTTTTTCTGCATGGTGAACATGATCCTGTTGCCGCGGTCATCACTGACATCAACGGTCATCAGGCCTTCATGAAGACCAGTCAGTTTTCTGAAATTAAATTCGCGAAGACGGCCCTCCGCTTTCAATAATTTGGTGAATTGGATATTCCGGTTAAAGTTCAACATCATATACCTCAGACTTAATTCTTTTACTGCAATAATTGTGCTAGTTCGTTCACTTGACACGCATTCATTATCCGATCCGAAACCCTACAATCAAACCATTCGTTAAAAAAGAAACTGTGTACAACGTTGCTTCGCCAGATATTCGTCTGTTTAGTAGAACAGAAGACCAGAAGACATGTACAGAAATTCTTTCATGTGAATGGATTTACATAAAGATAAGAACTGGTGCGGGTACTGCCCTGTAAATCATGGTTTTCGTGGGTAACTTTTTTCAATTTTAACCTTTTTACATGATCATCGGGCAACAAAAATATTTTTCCACAATTAATCACGCATATCATTAAATTTATGTTAACGGTGCCCCAACCCATAACCCTTTGACACATGAAACTTACCTTATTTACAGGTTTAACTTTTCTAATGATGAGTCTGAGCTCAACAGAACCATCGCCTTTTGAACTGGACGGTCCATACGTTCAGTATAAGGATGGTAAGGTTCACGTGAGTTATGTTGCTCCGGGTGAGGATGGGACGATGAAGCTGTCTGTAGACAGCAGTGTGTCTGTAACCGATAAATCAAAAATCGAACTTAAAGTAGCCACGGACCAGCCGGGCATTTTTTTTACCGTCAAACTCCAGGAGAAGATCACGCCTGAGAAGAGTGATGTGGCCCGGGCAAAAAAGATGTTGATTTTTTCTGACATCGAAGGAGAGTTTGGATCGATGCGTAAATTTCTGCAGGCCAACAAAGTGATTGATGACCAATTCAAGTGGATCTTTGGGGACGGACAAGTTTTGCTCGTCGGTGATTTTGTGGATCGCGGTAAACAGGTCACTGAAGTGCTGTGGTTGATCTATTCGCTGGAAGAGCAGGCCAAAGCTGCCGGCGGTTATGTGCACTATGTACTGGGCAATCACGAGATCATGAACTTATCAGGTGATCTTCGCTACCTGAACGCCAAGTACCAACGTACTGCACAGATGATGAACAAGCATTTTATGGCATTGCTGGGTGTGGATACCGAGCTTGGTCAGTGGTTCCGATCAAAGAACGTGGCGCTCAGGGCCGGAGATATTCTCCTGGTACATGGCGGAATTTCTCCCGAAGTGTCTGACCTGGACATAGACGTCAACAAAGTAAACAAGCTTACCAGGCCCTTTTTTGCCGACAGCCTTTATAGTTATCCCAATATTGAAACTGAGGTTTTAATGGGAGATAACGGCCCGTTCTGGTATCGCGGCTTTTATCGCAAAGGCGAGGATGGCATGAAAAAATCATCGATTGAAGTAGACAATGCGCTTTCTCGTTTCCGCGCCCGTCATATTGTTACGGGACACACTGTTCTTGCCGATACCGTGAGTATGCTCTACAATGGAAAGCTTTTCAACACAGATACCCCACATGCGAAAGGTAAGAGTGAAGGGCTTTATATTGAGGGGAAAGAGATGTTTCGGGTGGATGGGGCAGGGAATAAGTTTCGGCTTAAATAATCCTTTTTTTAGCAATTGACAATTGATAATTGGCAAATGGCAATTAGCACTGGTAGTTGGAGTTTGGTGCCATTGACTAGCATCCAATTTCAAAAAACCAGTGCCAATTGCAAATTGCCAATTATCAATTGCTAATTGTTAGTTCTTAGTATCGATACATTTCTGGCTTAAACGGACCATCTTTCGCAATGCCGAGATAATCAGCCTGCTCAGTAGTCAGTTCATCCAAAACGACACCAATCTTAGACAAGTGGAGTTTGGCTACTTTCTCATCAAGATGCTTCGGCAGTACATATACCTTGTTCTCGTATGTAGACGCGTTGGTCCAGAGTTCAATCTGGGCAAGAGTCTGGTTGGTGAAGGAGTTACTCATTACAAATGATGGGTGACCCGTTGCACAGCCAAGGTTCACCAGACGTCCTTCTGCAAGAAGGATGATGTCTTTACCATCTACATTATAGATATCCACCTGGGGCTTCACGGTATCTTTCGTGTGACCGTAGCTGTTGTTCAACCAGGCAACATCGATCTCAATATCAAAGTGGCCAATGTTACAAACGATGGCCTTGTCTTTCATCTTGCGGAAATGTTTTTCCGTGATGAGGTCGCGGCAACCAGATGCTGTTACAACGATGTCTGCTTCAGCAACGGCATCAACCATGCGCTTCACTTCAAAACCGTCCATCGCAGCCTGCAATGCGCAAATCGGATCGATCTCAGTAACGATCACGCGGCAACCAGCACCAGCCAGAGACGCAGCGGAACCTTTACCCACATCGCCATATCCACCTACCACAGCAACCTTACCGGCAAGCATCACATCGGTAGCGCGACGGATCGCGTCAACCAATGATTCTTTACAACCGTATTTGTTATCGAACTTAGATTTTGTCACGGAATCATTCACGTTAATGGCAGGAACGGGGAGTGTACCTTTTGCCATTCTTTCGTACAACCTGTGTACACCTGTAGTAGTTTCTTCAGACAGACCTTTCACGTGCTGAACCAACTCAGGATATTTATCGAACACAATATTCGTGAGGTCTCCACCATCATCCAGGATCATATTCAAGGGGCGGTTTGCAGCGCCAAAGAACAGGGTTTGTTCAATGCACCAATCGGCTTCCTCGATGGTCTGTCCTTTCCAGGCAAAAACACCGATACCGGCAGCAGCAATAGCCGCAGCGGCATGATCCTGTGTAGAGAAAATATTGCAGGAGCTCCATTTTACCTCAGCACCGAGGGCCACCAGGGTCTCGATCAAAACGGCAGTCTGGATGGTCATGTGCAGGCAACCAGCGATCCTAGCACCTTTCAGGGGCTGTTGAGCACCATATTCTTCACGGATAGCCATCAGACCAGGCATTTCTGCTTCAGCAAGACGGATTTCTTTGCGACCCCATTCAGCCAGGGTGATATCTTTTACCTTATAGGGAAGGGAAAAGTCGATGGATTGTGCTACAGTTGACATGTATATTAAAATTTCGGCAAAATTACACATTTTATGCCAAATGAGCGATCCTGTTGAAGCTTTGCTCAGCCCTGGCCTCCGGCGCCTTCATCAGGCTTGCGATGCATTTCTGCAGATAGGGCTATATGCTCCGCGATGGCCTTTCGGGAAAGCCTGACGGCAAAGGCGAAAGAGATTATAGCGCCGATGAACAGGAGACCCTCGGCGATGTACCGGGTTACCAGTTTTGCCTCTTCCATAAATAGGAAAAAGTCAAAGGTCCCATGCCAAAAGACGGCCATGAACAGGCCCGTCATCAGGTATTTCGTTCTTTTCATGCCGGTGACTTCCCAGGCTTTACCCATGTAGAATCCCATGATGATGGCGAAAGTGGCATGGGCCGGTACGGAGAGGAACATCCGCATAATGGCTACGGCATATCCATGCTGGTATACATAAGCGATGTTTTCCAGCGTGGCGAAACCCATCGATACCATCACTGCGTAGACAATACCATCGAAAGGTTCGTCGAATTCAGGTTTGGGAAAAGCATATAATCGAACCATGATATACTTGCTCCATTCTTCTACAAAGGCCACCACGATGTAGGCGAGAAATGCTGTGCCCCAAACTGTTCCTTTTGTGTAAAGTTCCGTTGTTGCAGTAAGACCCATTTCCAGCACCACGGCAATGGCCGCACTCAGAAAACCCAGGAAAAAGCTAATGAGCAGGTGACGCCTGGGCTCAGGATTGTACTGATCCTTTAAAAATATGTAGGTGCAGATGGCTAGGCCGGGGGCGATGGCGAGAGCGAGTAGTAACATAAGGGAGAGGTGGGAGGGTGAGGTTGTAGGGAGAGGTTTTAGGGGGAGGTGGTAGGTGCGACCTGCGACCTGCGAACTGCAACCTAAACCTACAGTTTACCATACAAAGCAAACACAGCTCCGGCGGGGTCTTTGATCAGGGCGTAATAGTCTTCGCCCATTTTGCGCGGTCCGTCCAATACGGTGCCGCCATTTGCATTGACCTGTGCAATACCGGCCTCAACACTTTCTACGGTGATGTAGTTGATCCAATACGGTGGGATCTTTTCATTTGAGCCTTTGCGGAAACAGATACCAGCTACAGCGTCGCCGTTTTTGTTTTTCATCATGAAGTCTTCGTAATCGCCCATCGATAAACCCTCATAGGTCCAACCTGCAACCTTACAATAGAAGTCCCTTACGGCGATGGCATCATCAACGGTCAGGTCAGCCCACATGAATTTTCCCAATGTATTTTCCATGAACATCTGCTTTATGGTGTTCAAAATACGACTAAATTCGAGAATGATGTTTGCGATGCGCCGGCTATTGATGACCCTTTGTATGTCAGGGACTGGTTTTCTATTTGCACAGGAATTTGGAGGGATACCATCTCATATCAAGCTCAAACAAGTAAATACGCCCGAGGTCCGAGTGATCTTCCCCGCTGGACTGGAAGGTGCAGCTATGCGAGTGGCAGCCATATCTGCATACCTGGAAAAGCAGACGGCGGCAACCATTGGGCCCGACCAAAAAAAGATCAGCATTGTTCTGCAGACGGAGACAACCATCTCCAATGGATATGTGCAACTGGCACCCTGGCGAAGCGAGTTCTTCATGACGCCGCTGCAAAACAGCCTGCAACTCGGATCTATTCCATGGACGGATCAACTCGCCATTCACGAGATCCGCCACGTTCAGCAGTATATGAATTTCAGGAAGGGGCTCGCCAAGTTTGCCTATTTCATTGCGGGTCAGGAAGGACAGGCGGTGGCCAACAGCACGGCCATCCCGGATTGGTTCTTTGAGGGTGATGCCGTGTTCCAGGAAACCATGACCACCAGTCAGGGCAGGGGGCGGTTACCCGCTTTTTACACAGACTTCAGGGCATTGTGGGAGGGAGAACGCAAATATAGTTATATGAAGATCCGCAATGGATCTTTCAGACACCTTACACCTAACCATTATCCGCTCGGCTATATGTTAGTAAGTTATGGGAGGGCAAAGTACGGTGATGAAGTCTGGAAGAAGATCACGCAGGATGCAGCTGCATTCAAACCGTTGATCTATCCAATGCAGGGCGCCATTCAAAAACATACCGGTGTTTCTTTTTCGCAGTTTGTGAAAGATGCGATGGGGTATTATCAGCAAACCAGTAAATCTTCGGTTATGGGTAACCGTGAGCAGATCACCCGCCCATCGGAAAGATATATCACCAACTATGCATTTCCCCAGGCAACGGATCAGGGTATCTTTGCTGTAAAAACCACCAGCAGGGACATACCCAGGTTTGTGATGCTGAAAGACGGTCTGGAAAAATCCCTGGGCATACGTGATCTTTCCCTGGATGAGCAGTTCAGTGCTCGTGGCAACACCATGGTGTATGCGTCATATCAGCCGGATCTGAGATGGGGGTATCGGGACTATGCTAACCTAAGGATGATGGATTTGCAGACGGGTAAGCGCAAGTGGCTGACGAAGAAATCAAAATATTTTTCACCGGATCTTTCTCATAATGGCAAACAGGTTGCGGCCGTTTATGTGAAGCCAGGTGGTGGTTCTGCCTTGCATATCCTTGATTCGCAAACAGGTGAAGTCTTGAAAACGATGACGGACGATGCTCAACCATTCATGACCTACCCCAGATTCACTCAAGATGATCAATCTGTGATCATGCCCGTTAGGCGACAAGACGGACGGATGACCCTGCAACGTTGGAACATCGTGAGTGGTAACAAGGAAACGCTTTTGCCTTACAGTTTTCAGGCCATCGCATTTCCGGTAGTGAAAGGGGATACCTTGTATTTCACAGCGGTACGGGATGGACAAGATAAATTGCTGGCCATCGATCTCCAAACAAAAAATTTGGTGGAATTGGTAGGCAGTTACACCGGTGTGCAACAAGCCACACCAACACCAGATGGAAAACTGATGTATGCTTCCAGGACGGCATGGGGCGATATGTTATTCAGCAGCAAAGGACAATTCAAACCCATCAGTGAATCCGATTGGCTGGCTGGCGATACTGCGGGCATTGCTTTTCAGCAGGCCTTGCAAAGGGAAATCGATATTGCTTCCCTTCCTGCCAACGAGTTTCCGGTGAGCAAATACCGCCGCACCCATGGTCTGTTTAATTTTCACAGCTGGAGACCTTTTTACGAACAACCGGATTGGAGCTTTTCATTGTACAGCAATAATGTGTTGAATACATTTAATTCAACGCTTTCCTATACCTATAACGAGAACGAGTCTTTTCACCGGTTGCAATATTCCGGTGTGTATGCTGCGTGGTTTCCCTGGATACAGGGCGGTGTTTCATATACGATGAACCGCAGGTTTCAAGGAACCCAACGCACCTTGTATTGGAATGAGTGGAACGGCAATATTGGCGTACGTGTGCCCTTGAATTTTACCAAGGGCAGGCTCATCAGTAACATGTATATATCGAGTTTATTCAACAACCAGCAGGTGTTGTTTAATGATGCGAAGAATGGGACAAATGTGCCTGATCTGAATTTCAATTATCTCGACAATACCCTTTCTTTCGTGATCCAGACCCAGAAGGCTGTTCAGCAGATCTTTCCACGTTTTGCCTTCAGCTTGTATGCCGATCATCGGTTCAGTGTGTCCAGCACGGAAGCACGTCAGTTATTGGTAAATGGGGCTTTGTATTTACCCGGTGCAATGAAAACGCACAGTGTAGTGATCAATGGTGCATACCAGGCCAGGGATACGGCACAGCAATATCTTTTCTCCAATGATTTCGCTTACTCACGCGGTTATCCGGCGCTGAACTATCCACGCATGTGGAAGGTAGGTGCAAACTATCACCTGCCCCTGGTTTATCCGGATTGGGGATTCGGCAACATGGTTTATTTTCTACGGGTGCGTGCCAATTTGTTTTATGACTACACGCAGTTGAGAAGCCTCCGAACCGGCAATACCCAGGCCTTGCGGTCCGCGGGTGGTGAGATCTATTTTGATACGAAATGGTGGAACCAGCAACCCGTGAGTTTTGGTTTCAGGTACAGCAGGTTGTTGGATGCTGATTTTTATACAACGCCAACTTCTTCCCTCAGTCCCAACCAATGGGAGTTTGTGTTGCCGATCAATCTGATTCCACGATGAAGAAAGGGAGAAGATGAAGGGACTCTGTTATTGCAACGTAGCTTTCCATTCAGAAACCATCATCTTCTTCCCGTTCTTCAGTTTAATGATGATGTTGTTGATGATGATTTCGTCGCCTTTCTTTGCATTGTCACGGATGCTGTTGCGCCAGACTTCGGGCAGTTTGGGGGTATCGTAAAAATCAGCAGCGCGGAAATCCTTGAATGATTTTTTTTGCTGCGTTTCGCTGTCTGTATAAGTGGTTGCGAAAGTATAATTGATGCGAAACCGCGTGATCACATAGCTGTTGCCTTTCTGGTCTTTCACCACCAGCGGCGAATCAATGACCCGCTTGAATTGCTCTGCTGTGATATTGCTATCCTTGAATCCTCCAAAGCTTACGGTATACGTTGTTGGCGCAGCAGCCGGAGCGGGCGCAGGTTTTTTGGTCTGTGCCTTAACAGTCACAAATAACAAACTAAACAGAAACAGAATGATCAAGTTTTTCATACGATGGTTTTGATACAATGCCTGCGACCTGAACTACAACGCTGCTAACGCTTCCTGTAACATAGTTATTTTCTGTTCTGCATCGGCTTTTTTCTTCCGCTCCACTTCAACTACTTCCGGTTTGGCATTCTGCACAAATCGCTCGTTGCCCAGTTTCTTTTCCACGCTCTCCAGGAATCCTCGGAGATAGTCCAGTTCTTTCACGAGTTCGTCTTTTTGCAAACCGGTGTTCAGCGGCGTGGCCGTGGTGATGAAGAATTTTTCTTTACCGGCCATGGCGGGAATACTTTGCGGGATGGCATCGGTAGTTACAGTGATCGCCGTTGCATTAACCTGTTTGGAAAGAATATCGCCAATCAGTTGATATGCGGCAGGAACTTCAGCTTGCACAAAAAGACCGATCTCTTCGCGCGGTTTCAGTTGGGCCTTGTTCTTAGCATCCCGGATGGTAGTGATGCATTCCTGTAGCAAGCTGCCATATTGCAGGATCGATGGATCGCTTGATGCAATGCCCGGTTGCAATTGTGCAATACAGATATCGTCACCGGCTTCCCGCTCCCGGAGGGCATGGTAAATTTCTTCTGTAATGAAGGGCATGAAGGGATGCAGCATGATCATGAGTTCTTCAAAGTAGGTCTTCGTCTTCTCAAGAACAAGTGCGTCAATATCTTCCGTACCATAGGCAGGCTTTACCCATTCCAGGTACCAGCTGCAGAAATCATCCCAGATGAGCGTGTACAAGGTTTTCAAAGCCTCACTCAATCTGAATTGTTTATAGGCAATTTCCAGTTCTGCTTTTACTTGTGCGAGCCTTGCCTCAAACCAATGGATCGCGAAATAAGCGCGGTCGGCCTCTTCTTTGGTTAAGCTAACCTGAATGGCCTTGCGCTCTTCCCACATCTTCACGAGCTTCAATGCGTTCCAGATCTTGTTGGAGAAATTCCTACCCTGTTCATTGGAAGAATCATCCCAGAGCAGATCATTGCCGGCAGGAGAGGAGATCATAATCCCGAAACGCACCGCATCGGCCCCATATTTGTCGATTAACTCCAACAGGTCCGGCGAATTCCCCAGACTCTTACTCATCTTGCGCCCGAGTTTATCTCTCACGATGCCCGTGAAATAAACCTGTTCAAAAGGTTTCTCCTGTTTGTATTCAAAGCCCGCCATGATCATTCTTGCTACCCAGAAGAAGATGATCTCGGGTGCGGTGACCAGGGTTTGCGTAGGGTAATAATATTTTACATCTGCGTTGCCGGGATTGGAATAACCACGGAAAACTTCAAAGGGCCAGAGCCAGGACGAGAACCAGGTATCCAGGCAGTCATCGTCCTGGTAAAGGTCTTCCGGTTTGCCATCAGGATTCTTTTCCAAATACTCCCTAAATGCTACTCCCTCATCCAATGCAACATATACGTTACCATTAGGATCATACCAGGCAGGGATCCGGTGTCCCCACCAGAGCTGACGGGAGATACACCAGTCTTTGATGTTCTCCATCC
>REAQ01000244.1 GCA_004294195.1 Sphingobacteriales bacterium
AATGCAAGACCCAGCAGTGAGAATAATATATCCAGCAACCGTTTGATATTCTGTTGCCATTGGGGCATAGGTGCAGTGTTGATGTCTATCAATGCCGGCGCAAGAACGTTAGAGGTTTGTACGGAGCCGGCAAGGATATCAATGGTGTCTGGCATCAGCTTGATCTCCAGGGTATACTTGCTGAGCGTATTGATCAGTGCCTCCACCATGGGACTGTGATTTTTATCCAGTGCGATGATGACCTGGTCAACGGGATGCTGTGAAAGATAGTCATCCAGTTTGTCCATCGTACCTAAAAAAGGAAGAAAAGATTGTAGGCCGTTGGGATACTGGTCTGGTGTGAAGTAGCCTGCAAACCGATATCCCAGCCATCTGCTGTTGTGCTTCAGTTCCCCAATCAGTTTTTCTGCTGATTTCTCATTACCCACAAGTAATGTGTTGAACCACACTCTTTCTTTGAGTACTTGTGATTTAGTGATGCCAAGCAACAAGGTTCTCCCAATGGATTGTAGGGAGAAAGTCAGCACCCACAAAGACAAAAAAGCTTTGTAAAAATAATTGTGGTCCAGGGTGGTGTCATCCAATACAAATACAAAAAAAAGGATGGCCGTGCCCAGAAGGCTGAGTAAAAATGTAGCCATCAATTCATTGAGACGGGATTTTTTATAGAGGGACCGGTAAGAACCCGCAATAGCATAGAGCAATACCCAACCCAGCGGGATGAGGATGATTCCCCACCAGAATTTGGGATCACCTGCAATATCTTCTTTCCACTGATGCGGTTGTTCAAGAAGTCTTTTCCTGAATGCAAAAAAGAGTGCCCATGCCAATCCTGACATTAGCAGATCTACTGCTGCGTACCAGAATGAATGGATCCTCTTTGGATGTTTCATATCACGGGTTGGCTGGAAGGGAAATTGGAGACGATCTTTTTCAGGATCTCATGCGCCACTTCCATGGCCATATAGCCGTCAATCTCATTCACAGGCGGCCTTGTATCGTTAACGATGGCATCTCTGAACGCTTTCAGTTCTGCTTCAATGGCATTGATGTCTTTGCTTTCCGGATTATCGATGGCCAGGGTTTTTGTTCCCTTCGGTGTTTCAATGTCAAAATGAAACAGTGCGTCGTCGCCCTCACCTTTGAGTTTGATGATCTCCGTTTTCTTTTCCAGAAAATCTATACCGATGTATGCGTCTTTCTGGAACAAGCGGATCTTCCGCATTTTCTTCATGGAGATGCGTGAGGAGGTGAGGTTGGCCACGCAGCCATTGTTGAATTCTATCCTTACGTTGGCAATGTCCGGGGTATCCGTCATCACCGCAACGCCATTGGCATAGATATTTTTGACATCGCTCTTCACAAGGTGTAATATGATATCGATGTCGTGGATCATCAGATCAAGGATCACACTTACTTCGGTTCCCCGCGGATTGAATTGTGCGAGGCGGTGAACCTCAATGAACATGGGATTCAGTTGGTGACCCTGCAGGGCAAGAAAAGCCGGGTTGAATCTTTCCACATGTCCCACCTGAAATTTTACCTTGGATTCTTTGACGAGGCTAAGGATCTCTTTGGCCTGCTCCATCGTATCGGCCATCGGTTTCTCCACAAACACATGCTTGCCATTGCGGAGGGCCAGCTTACACAGCTCATGATGAAAGGTGGTTGGTGCAACAATGTCTGCTGCGTCAACCAAACGGATAAGATCCTCCGCTTGCGTAAACCTTTTCAGTCCGTATTTCTCTTCAACCTCTGCCGCATTTTTATCACTGGGGTCATAGAATCCTACAATATCCACCCCTTCGATGTTTTTCCAGTTGTTGAGGTGAAATTTGCCTAGATGGCCTACGCCGAATACTCCAAGTTTAAGCATGGGGCAAATTTAAGGGTTAGGCGTAAGGGTGAGGGTTTAGATCTTACTGATTTTACGGATTTTTTGTTACTTGTTGGGATATTCATCAGATATGGCAAAATATGAGGCTAAGACGAAGCAGGAATCCACTTCAGTGGCTGGTTTTCTCAACGCAATTGAAGACGCCCAGGTAAAAGCAGATTGCAAGGCGTTGGTAAAGCTGATGAAGGAAGTTTCCGGTTTCGAACCTGCCATGTGGGGCGGGTCCATTGTGGGATTTGGGAAGTATCATTACAAGTACGAGAGTGGCCATGAGGGCGACTCCTGCCTTACGGGGTTTTCTCCCCGCAAAGGAAATATCTCCATTTATACCAACATTTACCTTGAGGACAACAGTCCCCTAATGAAGAAATTGGGAAAGTTCAAGAATGGGAAAAGCTGTATCTACATTAAAAAGATGGCAGATATTGATCCAAGTATATTGGCTAAAATCATCGACAAGGGCATCAAAGGTCTCCAACTAAAATACCCCGCTTCCTAGTTGTAGACCTTTGATG
>REAQ01000260.1 GCA_004294195.1 Sphingobacteriales bacterium
ACTACTGGGTTGCTGATACAGCCGATGAATGGGAACACGCGATGGTGGAACCTTTCTGGAAGCCAATAAAAAGTATGGATGCCGATGCATTTCGGGAACACATCGACAAACATCCATTTTTAAAAATTGGCAGAAAGTATCCTTTGGAGAAGGATGACTTAGGTGAGGGTTTACTAGAAACATACAAAACCCTGAATCTACTCCTAAACACTCCCCCTAAACACTTACCCTAATTTCCTAGCCGGTGAAACAGATCATTCACCTGAAAATCCCAAAGGCGTTTCTGGTCTGCGATATCTTTCTTCTCAGCAAAGTCTTTGATCAGCAGAATGGTCTGGTTAGAGACTTCCGCCTTTTCAATCCTGAATTCAAAGTATTCATTCTTGGGTGCGTGCAACCAGTGAAAGCGGATAGATTTATCCAGTTCAGATTCCAGAACCTGCGCGCGATCAGTGCTTCCGCTCCAGGAGAAACTGAAGACCTGATCCCGTTCATCAACTTTATCGGCAAACCATTCTTGTAAGCCTGCGGGAGTGGAAAGAAATTCAAAGAGTATGGAGGGAGAGCATCTCACAGCATATTCTAACGTATATAATTGCTTGCTCATCAGCGATTTCGAGATTTTTTAGTATATTCCATGGCCATTGCAATAATAGAAAAATAATGGTACCCTCAAAATATTTTTTGACCAACGGGTGTCAGTGATTTCCACAGGGTTATGGGGTTGTTCATACACTGGTATTGGGTTAAGCCCCTGAGTATAAACTGGTTAAAGAACAAATTTTTTGATACAAAGTTTAATTTCCATAAATTGCTGTAGAGCAATATCGAAGCGGCACAGGCGTTTTTGGAATAGTGGGTTCCGTTAGTAGCAAAGAACGGTAACATCCTTTAAATATTCCGCATATGAGTATGCGCCAGCTGAAGATCACGAAGTCTATTACAAACCGTGAATCTCAGAGTTTAGAAAAATACCTCCAGGAGATCGGGAAAGTAGAACTGATCACGCCTGAAGAGGAGGTACAGCTTGCAATCCGTATCAAACAGGGAGACCTGAAGGCACTGGATCGGCTGACGAAAGCTAACCTCAGATTCGTAGTTTCTGTTGCAAAACAGTATCAGAACCAGGGTTTATCCCTGCCTGACCTTATCAATGAAGGTAACCTTGGCCTCATCAAAGCGGCACAACGTTTTGATGAAACCCGGGGCTTTAAATTCATCTCTTACGCAGTATGGTGGATCCGTCAAAGTATTCTGCAGGCCCTCGCCGAGCAGTCCCGGATCGTACGCCTTCCCCTGAACAAGGTGGGGCTCACTAACCGTATCAACAAAGCGTTCCAGCAGTTGGAACAGGAGTATGAACGGGAGCCATCTGCCGAGGAACTGGCCGAGGTACTTGAGCTTGACACCGAAGAGGTGGCAGCAACCCTTAGCATGAGTTCCCGCCACGTGAGCATGGATTCACCCATTGCTGACGGTGAAGACGGCACCCTGATTGACATCATGTTCAACCCCAATGCGGAGCTGGCAGATGAGAACATCATCAACAAAGAGTCCCTTAAAAAAGAGATCGAAAGGTCCCTCAATACGCTGACGGAGCGTCAGCAGGAAGTTATTCGTTACTTTTTCGGTATCGGGATAGATCATCCGATGAGCCTTGAAGACATAGGCGAGCGGTTTTGTTTGACCCGGGAACGTGTAAGGCAGATCAAAGATAAAGCCATCACTAAGCTTAGAAATGCCTCCCGAAGTAAGCTTTTGAAAAGCTATCTCGGAACATGAGCTAATTATTCAGTTGAGGTTTGTATTTTTGCAACCGCTTTAAAGTGAACTTCGGTTCACTTTTTTTTATTTGACAAACAGCGAATTACCATGTTTGAGAATTTAAGTGAACGGTTAGATTCGGCCTTTAAGCAGCTCAAGGGCGAAGGAAGGATCAATGAGTTGAATGTGGCCAACACGGTGAAAGAGATTCGCCGTGCGCTGGTTGACGCAGACGTGAACTTCAAGATAGCCAAGGAATTCACCGATAAGGTGAAGGAGAAGGCACTCGGGGAGAAGGTGTTGACAGCTATCAGCCCCGGCCAGCTGATGGTAAAGATCGTTAAAGACGAGCTGGCGGAGTTGATGGGCGGTTCCGAAAGCCAATTCAATGCTACCGGCAACCCGGCCGTGATCCTGATTGCAGGCCTGCAGGGTAGTGGTAAAACCACTTTCTCGGGTAAGCTGGCCAATTATCTCAAAGGAAAGGGTAAGAGCCCACTACTGGTGGCTGGCGACGTCTATCGTCCAGCTGCCGTGGACCAATTGCAGGTATTGGGTGGGCAGATCAATGTGGACGTATATGCCGAGCCGGAAAATAAAAACCCGGTAT
>REAQ01000261.1 GCA_004294195.1 Sphingobacteriales bacterium
CACTGTTGGTAGCACAATCCCTACCAAGGTTTCCAATCACTTGTAGTTTTATCATATCGCTTCGTTTAGACAGGCAATTTCGTAAAAAACCGGTGGGAACGGATCAGTATTTCCATCAATGTTTCAAGTTTTTTTCCACAAAAAAAGAAGCTGTTTAACCGGTCAACAACTCAACAACTTAACAACTCAGCAACTCAGTAACTCAACAACTCAGCAACCTAGTAACTCAGCAAAGCAGCAACTTGCTATTTAGGCGGCCTTTGCTGGGTTGCTGAGTTACTGAGTTGCTGAGTTACTGAGTTGTTAAGTTGTTGAGTTGTTGAGCTACTCCTCCCCTCTCGCCGATCCCGCATCAATCAACCGGCCAAAGAAAATAGCATTCATGAAAAGCTTGGTGCCCCCCAGCCAGAACGCCCGGAAATTGGGATTATCTGCGATGTGGATCACCCGGCCGCCACCCACCGTCTGCACCACTACCGCGGCCGATTTCTTAATGGCATCGTAATTTTCTTTGCTCACCCAGCCGCTTTGCAAGGGTGCCGCGCCATATTGGAAAGGTGTTGCAAACGGATTCTTCGTCTTCTCCAGGAACACACGGTTGGCTTTGAACATACTCACCGTTGGCCTGCTATATCCGTAGGCTAGCGGATGACTCAGGTCCACATCGGCCCCAAAAATGGCCCCACTCACCTGCTGCGCGCCTTCTATCTGCTCCCGGTCTGTATAACTGAGTTTCCCCGAGCTGTCCAGTGGATTCTTTGTCTTTCTAAAATTTACCGTAGTAAGTCCGCTGCTCACGGCCCAGTTAATGGCTTCCTCCAGTACAATAAGGTTCCCGCCGCCCTGCACCCAAGCCTTCATCTTCGCAGCATTCAGGTCAGCATAATTGCCACCCACCATAATGATGGTATTGTATTTGGATGGATCGATGCGGTTAAAAGTTCCCTGCTCCAAATGCGTAGACGGAATATTCATGCGCTGGTCAAGCAGATGCCATACTTCACCCGCATCCGTTGGATTTACGCCCGCACCAACAATCATCGCAATGTTCGGTCTACCCGCCACCATCATCTTGCCGCTGCCGAGATCACTGCCACTCACTACATTACCCGTCTTCACGCTGTACACCGTTACACTATTTTTTGTGCCGATGGATTTCACGAGGTCAAACAATTGCTCTGGCGTTTGCCGCTGCAAAGCCACGGGAATCGTGAGTGTTCCATAACTGAATTTTCGCAAGCCTTGATCCGTCTCAATTTCAAAAGGAACGGTTGCCACACGCACCAACACGCCTGCTTCCTGCAACGCATACAAAGCCTTTGGTGCCAGCAGTTCATTCCAATCTAACAGGTATGCATAGTCGCTTTTTGTTGCGGGTATTTGTGCAATGGGAACGGCAGCGCTGGTTATGGGGTTACTGAGTAATTTGTTATTGAATACGGTGGCGTTGAGTTCTGCATATTCCAATCCAAATGCCAGAGGCATGGTCCATGCCGTGATATCGTAGAACAAACTGTCCTGGTACTTCAGCGTCTTATCAAAAATACCGTGGATCAATCTGAACTGTGGCTGGTTTGCGGGTACCACATAGGCATTACCCTTTGTGAAGTTTATACCATCTGCATTTAGGTCACTGTTCAATGAATATACTTCGATCTGGTGACGCAGTAGCATCTCCACGAAGAGGGCCGATTTCGTTTTATCTTTTTCACTACCGAAAACAAATCCTTTCACAGATGCCGCTGCAGCTTCGGTCAACGCTGTTTTATAAAATTCCCGCTGCCAGTTTAAAAAATCTTTTCTCAGTTGCCTCGCGCCTTCCATGGTTGACAGTGCAGTGGTGAACTGGTTGCGAATGGTGAAGGGGAACCTGAGCACACCATTTGATGTTTGTTGTGCATGGCCGCGTGAACTAGCTTGTTCAAATAGAATGCCGATGGCACCGTTCACATCGGGATAAGTTGAACCTTTGCCGTAATAAAAATCATCATAGTTCTCCTTGGTGAAATATAACGACCCAATTTTATCCAGATACTGTGCATGAAACTTCGCGAGCCTACCCGTCAGTTCCTGGTTCTTCAATGGCGTGATGGGATTCACGCGTGAAGGAACACCGGGCTGAAAAAAGAAGGTGGCATTACTTCCTTGCTCGTGATGGTCCGTCAGAATATTGGGCTTCCAGAGATGAAACCATTTCAATCTGTTCTGGCTCTCCACGTGAACGGCCGGTAGCCAATCGCGGTTCAGATCAAACCAATAGTGATTGAACCTTCCGCCGGGCCACACTTCGCTGAACTCGCGGGAGTTGGGATCACTGACGAGGTTCTTGCTTTTATGCTGGTTTACCCAGG
>REAQ01000291.1 GCA_004294195.1 Sphingobacteriales bacterium
GGTCCCTGGTTTTCATTGCTTGAAATTGGCACAAAAGAAAAAGTATTCAACCGGTATTTTCTACATGATTTTTAAAGAAAATTCACACTAACACAATTACAAACACCCACTAGCTAGTAGCTATTAGCTATTAGCGTATATTTGGAGATGGAAATTTCAAACCTCATCCTCCACGTAGAGGCACTGATTTTTGCGAGTGAGAAGCCGCTGACTTCCATGGACGTCCTGGAACTGGTGAACAACGCGTTTGGTTTTATGGAAGATAAGATCACGCTTGACCAGGTAGAGGCATCGGTAGATGGCATCCGTGAGAAATACGCCGCGGAGTTTTATCCTTTTGAGCTCCGGCAGAGCGGCGGCGGTTGGCAGTTCCTGACCAAGCGCGATTACCACAAGACCATCGCCCAGCTGAATGGAGATAAGTTCCTGAAAAGGTTATCAACGGCCGCGCTGGAAACCCTGGCCATCATCGCCTATAAGCAACCGATCACTAAGTCTGAAATAGAAGCTATCCGTGGTGTAAATACAGATTATAGCATCCAGAAGTTGTTAGAGAAAGAATTGATTGTCATCACCGGCAGAAATGAGCAATTGCCAGGGAAGCCGCTCGTGTATAATACTTCAAGGCATTTCATGGATTATTTCGGAATCAATTCTGCAGACGAATTACCGCGAATCAATGAAATATTTGCGGAGCAAGTGGTTACGCCAACCCTTGTGAATGCAGATCATTTTGAAGTGGAAGAAGGTGAAGTGCTTGCAGTAAGCGAAGAAGGTGAACTGGTTACAAAGGTTGACGATTTGCCAGATGAGCCTACAGATAATGATCAACCCATCGATCCTAACAATGCCTAATGCCCAATACCCAATGCCTAATCTAAGTCCAGCACAGTTATCAGAGATTGCAACGGCGCATGGAACGCCGGTGTATGTGTATCATGCAGACCGCATTGCACATCAATACAACAATCTGAAAAAAGCCTTTGGCGGAACCAAGGCCCGTTTTTTTTATGCCTGTAAAGCACTGACCAATATCAATGTGTTGAAGCTGATGAAGAAGATCGGTGCATCATTGGATTGTGTGAGCATTCAGGAAGTGAAACTTGGGTTGAAAGCTGGGTTTGCACCGGAAGACATTTTGTTTACGCCCAATTGTACAGACTTTCAGGAGTATGTGGAAGCGAAGGAACTGGGTGTGAACATCAACATCGATAATATTTCTATCCTCGAACAGTTCGGGAATAAATTTGGCAGCAGCTATCCGGTGATGATTCGCCTGAATCCGCATATTATGGCGGGTGGGAATTTCAAGATATCTACGGGTCATGTGGATTCAAAATTTGGCATCTCTATCCATCAGATCAGGCATATTGAACGGGTGGTGAAATCAACGAAACTGAAGGTGCGGGGTATTCATATGCATACCGGTTCTGAGATCAAGGATATTGGGGTGTTTCTCGAAGGTTTGCAGGTGATGTTCAGCATGGCTGAGCATTTCGCCGATCTTGAAGTGATTGATCTGGGAAGTGGATTCAAAGTGCCTTATCAGCCCGGCGATCCGGAAACAGATGTCAACAGTCTTGGACAAAAATTATCAGAAGCATTTAAAAACCATGAAAAAGAAACCGGTCGCAAATTGCAGGTCTGGTTTGAGCCTGGAAAATATCTGGTGAGTGAGTCTGGCTATTTCATTGTGAAGGCAAATGTCATCAAACAAACACCGGCAACGGTTTTTGTGGGCGTGAACAGTGGATTCAATCACCTGATCCGCCCGATGTTTTATGATGCGTACCATTACATCGTGAATATATCCAACCCAACTGCGCCAGAGCGTATCTATACCGTAGTGGGAAATATCTGTGAGACAGACACTTTTGCCTGGGACCGGAAATTGCATGAGGTGCGCGAGGGCGACTACCTGGTGTTTTACAATGCGGGTGCTTATGGATTTGAGATGAGTAGCAATTTTAATTCACGCCTCAAACCTGCGGAAGTAATGGTGATCGATGGCAAAGCCCAACTGATCCGGAAGCGGGATGTATATGAGGATCTACTTAGAAACCAGATTGAACTGGATATCTGATTCAACAAGAACGGCAGCCTAATCGCTGCCGTTCTTGTTTGATGGAGAGATAGTAGTATCTTAAGGGTAGATTCAACTTGTCATGTCGCAACCAAATATTCAGTCTTTTTTAGCAACGATGAAAAGTCCCCTGAAGATGGGCTTTTTCATGTTTCAGAAACTGCCATCGGCCTATTTCTCAGGAGTACGTGTGAAAGACATTACGCCCCAACTTGCAGAAGTGACGGTTCCATTCAAATGGTTTTCACAAAATCCTTTTCGTTCTACTTATTTCGCCTGCCAATCAATGGCTGCGGAGATGAGCACAGGCTTGTTGGCGATGATGCATATTCATCAGCGGACGCCTGCAGTTTCTATGCTGGTGTTGCATGTCAACGGAAGTTTCCATAAGAAAGCAACAGGTATCACCACCTTTAAGTGTGAAGATGGGGATAGGATCAAAGAAGCTGTGGAAAAAGCCATCTCAACCGGGGAAGGTGTTACTGTAGATGTAGTATCAAAAGGGTGGAATGACAAAGGCGAGTTGGTATCAAGCTTTGACATCAGGTGGACGTTTAAATCAAAACATAAAGTATGAAGATTGCATTTCATGGTGCGGCGCGTTGCGTAACCGGATCTAAGCATTTGGTTACGTTGAAGAACGGCAGAAAAATATTACTGGATTGTGGCATGTTTCAAGGAATGGGCCGTGAAACAGATTCATTGAACAGGCACTGGGGTTTCGATCCCAGAGAAGTGGATATTGTGGTTCTTTCTCATGCGCATATAGATCATAGTGGATTGCTGCCAAAACTGGTGGCCGATGGATTTGAAGGAAAGATCTACTGCACACCCGCAACACGAGAGTTGGCATCGGTACTTTTGGAGGATTCCGCAGAGATCCAGGAGGATGATGTGAAGTATATCAATAAGCGAAGAGCCGCAGATGGGCAACCTTACCTGAAGCCATTGTATACGGCCGAAGATGCAAAGGCCGTACAGTCCCATTTTGTTGAGCATGAGTATGGGCAGTGGAGGAAGATCGATGACGGTGTTGAGCTGATGTATACCGATGCAGGCCATATCATCGGTTCTGCTGCTGTGCACTTGCGTGTTACAGAAAATGGCGTTACCCAGCAATTGAGTTTTAGTGGGGATGTAGGTAGGTATCGGGACGTGATTTTAAGATCACCGGATGTTTTTTCTCAGGCAGATTTTATCCTGTTGGAGTCCACTTACGGGAACTCTTTACATGACCTTCATATTACCACGCCAGATAATCTGCTGACGTGGATAGAAAAGACCTGTATACAGAAAAAAGGAAAGCTAATCATACCCGCATTTAGTGTGGGGCGCACGCAGGAGATTCTTTACGCTTTGAACCAGCTAGAACTGGAGCGAAGGCTGCCCGACCTTGACTATTTTGTAGATAGCCCATTGAGTATCAAGGCAACGGAAATTGTTAAACGATATCCGGAGTACTTCAATACCACCATTCAAAAAGTTTTGAAGAACGATGACGATCCGTTCAAGTTCCGTGGAATGCAGTATGTACGAACCGTAGATGAATCAAAGCTTCTGAACTTCAGGAATGAGCCTTGTGTCATCATCTCTGCCAGCGGTATGGCAGAGGCAGGAAGGGTAAAGCACCATATCAGTAACAACATAGAGAACAGCAGAAATTCAGTGTTGATGACTGGCTATTGTGAACCTAATTCTCTGGGCGCCAGGCTTATGAAAGGAAACAAGATCGTCAAGATCTTTGGGGTGGAACATGAAGTGCATGCAGAAGTAGGCTCCATCAGAAGTATGAGTGCGCATGGGGACTATGAGGATCTTTGCCAGTTCCTTGCCTGCCAGGATCCTAAGCTGGTCAAGAAATTGTTTCTTGTGCACGGAGAGTTTAATGTGCAGGAGGATTTCCGTAATCGATTGCTCCGCAAAGGGTTTGTGGATGTGGAGATTCCGGAGCTGCACTATGAGATCGGACTGTAGCAATGCGGTAATGCCAAGTGGCCAATGCCTAATGCCTAAAGTCCGGCTTTTTTTCTTTTCCCAGGTCAAATCCGTAGTTGTTAGGGTTTCAGTAAAGTGCTTAGGTTAGTTTGTCAAATCCGTTTATGATGTAAAGATGCTGTGTATTAACCAGAGTTTCAGGGGATTTCGACAACAGGGTGCAAATCCTAGACGAATGTGCAATAATCTTCGATCATTAGCTAATAGCTACTAGCTAATAGCTATTTCAGAATCGTTCAACGTTGAATGCATCCATCTTTATACTTGTGTTTTTGTGTCCTACGATCTCTTCCACCAGCTTGCCGGTTCCAGCGGCGAGGGAAAGGCCCAACATGGCGTGTCCACCCGCAATGGTCAGGTTATTGTAACGGGAATGCCTGCCGATGTACGGAAGCCCATCGGGACTCAAAGGCCTGAGTCCGCTCCACACTTTGTCGATACCCGGAAATTCAACGTCCAACTCGGGATAATACAATTTAGCTGCTTTGAATATCGCTTGTGCCCTTTTGATCAGGGTAGGGGATTGAAGTCCACTGATCTCCATCGTTCCACCCATACGCAGATCCCGCTTGAATGGTGTCATCGCTACGCGGTTGTCAACCAGGATGGCCGGATACCGAAGATTGTTCTTCATGTCTTCAAAAGTCATGCTGTACCCTTTGCCCGCTTGCAACAGCATGTGGATGCCGAGGCTTTCCGTAATGATGGGCAACCATGATCCCGTGGCAATCACCAACTCCTCCACATCCACATCACCTTTGTCTGTATGTACGCGTTTAACTTTATCTCCTTGTTTTTCAAATCCGGTAACCGTAGTATTGAGCATGAGCTCTACGCCCTGTTCATCCATGAATTTATGTAGGGCCTGCATAAACTCCCCCGGATGTAAGTGCGCATCAATCGGATACAAAACCCCTCCAATACAATCCACCTTCACTTCAGGCTCAAGCGCCTGCACTTCAGCTGCACTTAAGATCTTTGTGTCGATCTTGAATTTCATCGCTTCCTTAGCGAGTTCAATCTCATGTTTTTCTGTACTCGGATTTTTATACAACATGAAACAACCGATCTCTTCCATACGAAACTGATTGCCCAGATCGTTTTTGATGTCAGACGTCAGCTCTCTGGACAGTTGTAAAATATCATTCAGCGGTACCGCATTCTCTTCTACTTTTTTTGCCGTGGCCATTTTGTAAAATTGAAGCCCCCAGCGAATCAAATCCATATTTAACCTCGGCTTGATATAAAACGGAGAAGAGGAACTCAGCATCCACTGCAGCCCTTTTGCCACAATACCCGGTGTAGCCAGTGGAATAAAATGACTTGGAGAAATATATCCCGCATTGCCGAAAGATGTTCCCTGGCGGATATCCCCTCTTTCAATCACCCGCACATCATATCCTGCCTTCTTCAAATAATATGCACTGCACATGCCAATCACACCGCCACCTATGACCGTTACTTTTTTCATTTGCGTAAACTTGTTTTAAGGGTATATAATTTCTGGTTGATTTTGAAAATGGCTTCAGGATCAAACTTCATGACTTTACGATCATAGCTCATTAAACCGTTGACCTCTGATTCTACATCAGTTGTTTGCGTGTACACTGCTGCCGACATTCCTTTGGGGATCAGGGTCTCCAGTTTTGTGATTAGGGATTTATATCTTGTCATCAATTCATCCTTTGTAGTGAAACTCTGGTAGCCCCAATTGCTTTTGTCTGTCCAGGTATGATTTTCGATGGGCAGTCCGAGTCCGCCAAATTCACCCAGCACCACAGCCCTGTCTTTCCCAAATACTTCCGGACGATGGATCTGCGGATCAGGATAATTGTGCAGGTCATGCATGTCGCCTACGGCATGGAAGTTACCCCCACTGGCTGCATTCACCAATCGATAGGGATCGTACGCCTTGGTCCATTCACTGATCTCCACCGTTTTGAACTGGCCCCAAGCTTCATTGAACGGCACCCACACCACAATGGAAGGGAAGGGCCTCAATGCATCGATCATCGCTTTCAATTCTGTTCTGTAAATAGCTTCGGAGGCCGGCGTTCTTGTTTTATCGATGGGCTCCAGTGAAGGATTCGTGATCCATTTGTCTGTACTAAAATTCATGTCCCCACTCGGCATATCCTGCCAAACAAGCATACCTAGACTGTCACAATATCGATACCACAATGCAGACTCCACTTTTGTGTGCTTGCGGATCATATTGAAGCCCATCGCTTTTGTTTGAACGATGTCAAACAGTAGGGCTTCTGCAGTAGGTGCAGTGTACAATCCATCAGGCCACCAACCCTGATCCAGCGGCCCGTACTGAAACAAAAATTTATTGTTCAGCATCACCCACTGGATGCCATCGGCATCTTTTTCCAAGGAGATTTTTCTGAATGCGGTATACGTGCTTACCTGGTCCATCGCTTTTCCGTTACGCATAACCGTAAGTTCCACGTCATACAATTCCGGACTACCGGGTTCCCATAACCGAAAATTGGCCATGGGGATGATTATTTTTTGTTCCCCTGAGGAAGTCTGTCTAGTGATCTCTTTTCCCTCTTTTCGAACAACAATTGCCACCTGATCCCCATCTTTTCCATTTGCAATAGCTGGAACCACCGTCAAAGCTTTTTGATCGATGTCCGTAAGCGTGTATACTGATTGCATGTATGTGCTGCCAACGGTTTCCAGCCATACCGTTTGCCAGATGCCGGTGACCGGTGTGTACCAGATGCCAGAAGGTTTATTGACTTGCTTTCCCCGCGGTTGCGGACCATCATCTGTTGGGTCCCACACCCGTACCACGAGTTCATTGGCCTTGCCCTTATTGACCAGGTCCGTGATATCAAAACTAAAGGGATCAAAGCCGCCCTGATGGGAGCCTGCTTTTTTACCATTGATAAATACATCAGCCTGCCAATCCACTGCACCAAAATGAAGGAGCAATCGCTGTCCTTGTTGTACGGCAGGGGATGCAAAAGATCTCTTATACCATAAGCAGTTGTTTGCGCCTACCATCTTACCAACGCCCGACAAAGAAGATTCAACGGCAAATGGCACCAATATTTTGCCGGCGAAATTTTTAGGTTGGACATCATCCACGTATGTGATAGCGTAATCCCATAATCCATTCAGATTTTGCCATTGTGCGCGTTTCATCTGCGGCCTCGGATAATCATTGTGTGGAGCAACAGGATCCACTTTCTCTGCCCAAGAGGTTTTGATATGCGATCCCGCCGGCACCCATGATTGTGCGCAGACAAATTGGCAAAGCAAACTTGCAATGAACAAATGATAGATACGCATGTACGTGCCGTTATAAAATGAATTTAATCGATCCGGATCTTACGGATGGCCGTGGGCAGCCAAACCTGCATCTCGTTGCTTCCGCGATTACACCAGGTGTAGTAAGGAATGGCCACCACTTTCTTTTGTTCCGTTTGCACGGCAAGGCTATTGGCACCTACAGAAACCACAGGCAATGTTGCGGTAAGGGTTATCACTGGTTCATCCAAAACAGTTGCCTGGGCCGGAACAAAACTGGCCTGTGCGTCCGCAACGATGTTCCATGCTCTTCCGCTATTGTCTGCTCCTTCCACACAATATACCAATGGTCCTCTTTGAATAGCTATCCTTCCTTCATCGGCATTCACTTCTTTCCTCGCATGGATCTTTCTAACATTCATGGGTAACCGAAGTTCAATTTGGTCACCATCCTGCCACTGCCTGTCAATCATCACATATCCCTGCGCCACATTCAGGTCCAGTTTTTTTCCGTTCAGCCATACTTCTGCAGCGGCATCGTCCTGGTCTGCGAATCCGTATAGTCCGCCGGGCACAGCAATTCCTCTGGCCCAGCCAGGGATACGCACATAAATTTTTGTATTCAGTTTCTTCCCGGGCTTCACCGTCATCTTCACAGCGCCATCCCAAGGATAGTTGGTTTCCATCTGCATGTTCACCATTTGCTTGCCTACCGGAATACTGGCATTGTTGCCCACAAAAAGATTGACCCAGATGCCCTGGTCTGAACTTGCATAAACATAATTACCCACAGAAGCTACAAGCCTTGCGATGTTTGCCGGGCAACAGGCTGTACCAAACCACTCTCTTCGGCTATTCTTGCCCGTTGAGGCCAGTACATTGCCATAAAAGAAACGATCACCACTTAACGATAAACCATCCAATGCGCCATTGTATAAACTTCGTTCCAATACATCGATGTATTCTGCATCACCCGTCAGTGCATTCATGCGCTGGTTCCAGAATACCATTCCAACCGAAGCACAGGTTTCACAATAGGCCTGCTCATTAGGGAGATCATAATCCACAGAAAATCCTTCATTGCTGCCAGCAGAACCGATGCCTCCTGTGATATACATATTTCTGAATACCACATCTTCCCATACCGTGCGCATGGCGAGGAGATAACCTTCGTCACCCGTATGTGCTGCCACATCTGCAGCACCGGTATACATGTACATGGCCCTTACGGCATGTCCGGTAATTTCTTTTTGTTCCCGCACGGGCACCACATCCTGTGCATAGGCGGTGTCTTTCCAGTCGGTCCAGGTATATCCGTACGCAAGTTTTTTACCACGCTCTTCCAGCAGCCAGTGCGCCAGCTTCAGATATCGGTGATTCTGGGTAACCCTGTATAATTTCACGAGTGCCAGTTCCAACTCTTGGTGCCCGGTCACCCAATGTTTTTTGCCTGGACCAAAGGTAGAATCAAAATGATCCGCCCATCGGATAGACACATCCAGAAGCTTGCGTTTACCGGTTGCGTCAAAATATGCTACGGCCGCTTCAATCATGTGCCCGCCGTTGTAGTCCTCGTGCATGCTCATGTCTGTCCACCGCTTGCTCAGTTCATTCAGTGTATAGTACGTGTTGAGATATCCATCGGGTAATTGCGCAGCGGCTACTTTATCGATCCATTCATCGGCTTTTTTTTCCAGCGCAGGATTGGGACGATTTTTTAAGGAATATGCCATCGCTTCCAGAGCTTTAAACACATCGGAATCATCATAAAAAATCCCTTCGTGTTTTTCTTTTGAACCGCTGGCCACTTTTTCAAAATTGCGGATCCTCGGAGTCTTCTGTTCTGTCTGGTAGATACAAGCATCAAGGGTCTTGGTGGCTACTTTGTCCAGTTTTGGTTTCCAGAACGCGTCATTGATGGTGACATTGGCGAAATTGACCGGCTGCATGTGAAGATGTTCCTGCGCAGAAACGAACAATGGTAATGCCAGCAAAAAAGGAAGTAGCCTTCTCATAAATCCTTGGTTGATTGGTAGAGGGGAAGGTACTGAATTATACGACCTGGAAGCCGTAGGCGTAAGGATCATCTGCAGGATCAATATTGATCAGGTTCTGCCCGTAGATCCTCGCCCAACCTTCAATACTGGGCCTGATGGCTCCAATACCATTCACAAATGTTTCTTCTTCGATCCTTCCGATAAATTTTGAACCGATGATGCTCTCGTGAATGAATTCATCACCTGTTTTCAACTTGCCTTTCGCATACCACTGTGCCATCCTCGCACTGGTGCCGGTTCCGCAAGGTGATCTGTCTATGGCCTTGTCGCCATAAAACACCGCATTTCGCGCAGTAGAACTCGTATCCAGCGGTGTGCCCGTCCAAAGTATATGCGAGCAGCCTTTGATGGTGGGATTCTCCGGATGAACAAACTGGTAACGTTCATTGATATTTTTGCGAAGTTCCCTGGCCCAGGCAATGAGTTTGTCTGCAGGATAGTTTTCCAGCCCCTGGAAGTTTTTCTGTACATCTACAATGGCATAGAAGTTTCCGCCATAGGATACATCCACCACCAGTTCCCCCAATTCAGGACATTCCGCCTTGAGTTCTGTAGCGGCGAGATAAGATGCTACGTTGGTGAGCCGCACCCATTTTACTTTTCCGGTTTCCTCGCCGTATTTGATCATCACAAGG
>REAQ01000262.1 GCA_004294195.1 Sphingobacteriales bacterium
GGTGCATGAAGTGGGTCATCAGTTAGGTGGTAACCATACTTTTTCGCATGGGCTTGAAGGTACGGGAAGAAATAAAGAAGTAGGTTCGGGCATTACCATTATGGGTTATGCAGGCATTACCAATTTTGATGCTGCGCCGCATTCTATAGATATTTTTCATGAAACAACAATAGAACAGATACAGGCAAATATGGCCACAAAAGTTTGCCCTGTTACAACAAATATTACAGCCAATAACGCCATACCTGTTATTACAGCATTGCCCAATTACACTATACCCATGAGCACACCTTTTGCATTAACGGGTGCTGCTACTGATGCTAATAACGATCCGCTTACTTATTGCTGGGAGCAAACGGATAACTCCACTGTTTCTGGTGCTAATAGTGTTGCAGCAATAGCTAAACCTGCAGGGCCCAACTGGCTGTCGTTTCCGCCAACGGCATCACCAACAAGATTATTTCCCAGACTGTCTACCATACTGGCCGGCCTTAATGTTACGCCAACTTTAGGCGGCGACCCCGCCTGCGATGTTGAAGCCCTCAGTTCAATTTCAAGAACACTAACTTTCAGGCTTACTGTAAGAGATAATCATCCTTATAGTGCAGCCCCTCCCATTGCAGTAGCGCAGACTGCTTTTGCAAATACTACTGTTACTGTTACAAATACAGCGGGGCCGTTTCAGGTAACATCACCCAACACAAATGTGGGATGGTGTACAGGTACCACACAAACTATAACATGGGATGTGAACGGTACCGATGCCGGTGTTATTAACTGCGCCAACGTAAGAATAACTTTAAGTACTGATGGCGGCCAAACATTTCCGGTAGTATTGTTTGCAAGCACACCAAACGATGGTACAGAAACTATTGCTGTGCCTAATAATCTTACGTCAACAGCAAGAATAAAAATAGAAGCCATAGGCAATATTTTCTTTGATATTTGTAACACTGATTTTAAAATAGTAAGCGCAGCTGCCATTACTGTAACCACACAACCTGTGGCTGCTGCCGCCTGCCATAACGGACAGGTTAATTACACAGTGTCAACCACAGGCTCTTCGCTTGATTACCAGTGGCAGGAAAGTGCAGATGGCGGTGTAACCTGGACAAACATTATAAACGGCGGTGCTTACAGTGGTGCTGACACTGCAGTGCTTAATATTAGCCCTGTTACAATTGGTATGAATGCTTACAGGTACCGTTGCACTATTACAAATGCATGCAACCCTGTAACAACATCCGATGCTGTTTTATTATCAATAAACCCAGCAACAAATATTACCACACAGGTAGTAAATGCGGCTGCCTGCTTAGGCGGCTCTACCACATTTACTGTTGGTGCCACAGGTACCGGCACCTTAACTTACCAATGGCAGGAAAGCTCTACCGGTGGCGCTTCGTGGACGGTACTTGCAAACGGCGGGGTGTATAGTGGTGTTACGTCTACAGTGCTTACACTTACCGGTGTTACTGCCGGCATGAATAACTACCGCTATCGCTGCATGGTGACAAGTCCGTTATGTACACCGGCTGCATCAACAGCAGCAGGCGTGCTAAGTATTGGCAATGCCGTGATCATAAATACGCAACCTGCTAATGCCATTACCTGTGAGTTTGGCGCAGTAAATTATACTGTTGCCACCACTAATGCCAACGCATACCTATGGCAGGAAAGTACAGATGGCGGTGCCACATGGATAAGCCTTAGCAATAACAGCACTTACAGCAATGTAACAACTGCCACACTTACAGTGTCTGGTATTACTGCCAGTATGAATAACAACCGTTACCGCTGTATAGCATCGGGCATTTGCCCCGGCATAAGCAGTGGCGGTGCATTGTTAACAGTAAATACTGCACCATTTATAAATACACAGCCTCCCGCTGCTGTTGCCGTTTGCAATGGGCAGGGTACATCTGTTACTGTAGCAGCCTCTGGTACTGCACTCACTTATCAATGGCAATTAAGTACCGATGGTGGTGTTACTTACACCAACCTTGCAAATGCCGGTATTTATAGTAATGTGAATACAGCGGCTATGAGTATTGCATCCACAACAGCTGCAATGAATAATTACAAATACCGCTGTTTGCTGAATGGCAGCTGCACGCCTGCAGCGCAAAGCCTTGTAACCACACTTGCTGTTAATACACCTGTTGCGCTTGTTGCAAGCCCGGTTAACTATACCATTTGCGAAAACAGTAATGCCAGCTTTACAGTAAATGTTACTGGTACAGCACCCACATATCAATGGCAGGTGAGTACGAATGGTGGGGCAACTTTTACAAACATTACAAATGGCAGTGTTTACTCTGGTACCACGCAGTCCATTTT
>REAQ01000263.1 GCA_004294195.1 Sphingobacteriales bacterium
ATCCGTTCCGGTGTATCCTTCTTTTCTCCAAATGCGTAAATACCAGTTGCTGGCCATCAGCAACAGGTTGTCTGAGATTGGCGTGAAGAAGATCCGTAAGATCGGCCATAGCATGGAGTTTGAGCAGATCCGTGATTATGTGAAGGGCGATGATATCCGCACCATCAATTGGAAAGCCACGGCAAGGCGGCACCAACTCATGGTCAATGCGTATACCGATGAGAAAAGCCAACAGGTGTATTGTTTGATCGATAAGAGCCGGGTGATGAAAATGCCTTTTGATGGCATGAGCCTGTTGGACTATGCCATCAATGCCAGTCTGGTTTTGTCTAACACTGCCTTGTTAAAGCAAGATAAAGCAGGCATCATTTCATTTGCCGAAGAGATCGCAGGCATTGTTCCGGCGGCAAAAAAGCAAGTACAAATGAACCTTATCCTGGAGCACTTGTACAGGCAAAAAACAAGATACCTGGAAAGTGATTTTGAGAAATTGTATGCTACGATTAGGAATAAGGTCAACCAGCGTAGCTTACTGATTCTGTTTACCAATTTTGAATCTATGCAGGCCCTGCAGCGGCAGCTGCGTTTCCTGCGCCGGATTGCGCAGCAGCACCTTTTGCTGGTGATCTTTTTTGAAAATGCCGGCCTGGATGAGATCATTCATAAACCCGCTAGCAACATCGAAGATATTTACGTAAAAACCATTGCTGAGAAATTTGTTTTTGAGAAGAAACAAATTGTACGTGAGTTACAGCAGCATGGCATTCTTTCTGTTCTTACAACACCCCAGAACCTCACGATTGATACGGTGAACAAGTACCTTGAGATTAAGGCAAGACAGCTGTTGTAAATGTGGCAATTTGCCAATGCGGTAATGCGGCAATGTTGAAAGGCGCGCCTTGCGTTGCGGCGCGCCCGCAGTCACTCCGAGTGGTTCTGCGCAGGCCGGCAACGCACGGCCGCGCTTCCTACATTGCCGCACTGCCGCATTTCCAAATTGCCGCATTAATACTTAATCACGTAATATACACACGTGGTAATAACGTCTCTGACCCATGGAATCGCACTGATCAGCGCCGCCTGCTTTCGCGGCTTCCAGCCAAATTTATACTGGTAGATGGGATTGATGAGGTAGTGCGTTTTTAACGGTATCGTATAACCGCTTTTCAGGGCGATCCGCTCAAAACGTTCAATGGAAATTCCTGTGTCTTTGATTTCAAGCAATTCTTTGATTACGGGTTCTGATTCCCCACCCATTCTGAGGATACCGCGGTACAATGGAACCGGTAATAAATGGAACCAAGGCAACACGGAGAGGAATTTATTCTGACAAACCTGCTGGTGGCCGCCGTGTGGCATATACCATGGTGGAAACCCAAAGAAGATATGTCCACCGGGCTTTAAGAATTTTTGGAGATAGGGTATGAACCTTTCCTGGTCAGGGATATGCTCCACTACGTCTTTTAAAATAATCAGGTCAAACCTGCCCTGGTAATTGATGAGGGCCTGTTCCTCATAGATGTTTTGGTTCACGATCTCGCACTGGCCCTTCGCAATGAATTCGCCTAGCATCTTTTTTGCGATCTCCGCCTTCATCAGGTCCAGTTCAATACCTGTTCCGATGCAACCTTTTTCAAGGAAAGGTACCAGTACCCCGCCGTCACCACAGCCAATATCCAGCACATGCATGCCGGGTAAAACAGGAAGGGCTTGTTCAATGAAAGGGAGAACATAATTACGTGCGTTGTCCAGCTGCTGCTGGAACCTCACTTGTTCATCACGATGTTGGATTAGGCTCATAGATATTAAAGCGCAAAATTAAGGTAACTTCGCCGGACGAGAAGGGGGTTATTTTAGTAATATAGCAACTCAGTAATATAGTAACTCAATAACCCAGTAACTCAATAACACAATAACCTCACTAGATGCATTGGCAGGAAGAGTACTTAAATGGCAAGGTTTTATTGATTGATAAGCCGCTGGAGTGGACTTCATTTGACGCGGTGAAGAAGGTCAGGAATTTAACCAGGGTCAGTAAGGTTGGCCATGCCGGTACCCTGGATCCGCTGGCAACAGGTTTGCTCATCATCTGTACCGGCAAATTCACAAAGAAGATCAATGAATACATGGCCCAGGAAAAAGAATATACGGGCACTTTTACCCTGGGTGCCGTGACGCCAACTTACGACCTTGAATCTGATCCCATTGAACAGCGGCCGATAGATCACATTACGATGGATCAACTTCAGGCCGCCACCATTCCTTTCACCGGCGAGATCATGCAAGTGCCCCCCGCGCATTCCGCCATCAAGAAAGACGGCGTGCCGGTGTATAAAAT
>REAQ01000292.1 GCA_004294195.1 Sphingobacteriales bacterium
CGGATCAAGGACCTGGAAACACTCGCCATGACCTACCAGGGTGTGGAAAAGGCTTATGCCATCCAGGCTGGCCGGGAACTCAGGGTAATTGTTGAGGCAGATAAAGTGTCTGATAACGACAGCGAAAAGATCAGTTTTGAGATGGCCCAGAAGATACAGAACGAGATGACTTACCCTGGGCAGATCAAGGTAACAGTGATTCGCGAGAAGCGGACGGTCAATGTAGCAAGATAATTAGCTAATTAGTCAATTTGGCAATGTGGCAATGTGGCAATGATGGAAGGCGCGCTTTGCGTTGCGGCGCGCCGGCAGTCACTCTGAGTGTTTCTGCGCACGCCGACAATGTCCAGTGCCCAATGCCTAATGTCTCGCGAAGCGTCAATTGCCGCATTGCCAAATTGCCAAATTAGCTAATTAAAATTTTGCTTAAGCAAAATTTTCCCCTACCTTTGCACTCCTTAAATTTTAAGTCATGAATGCTGCGATAGCCTTTGTACATGAGCAACTGACAGAAAAAAAGCAAGTTCCTTCTTTCAAGGCGGGCGACAATATCACTGTCAACTATAAGATCATTGAGGGTAACAAAGAGCGTATCCAGAGCTTCAAAGGTGACGTGATCAAACGTCAGGGCCAGGGTGCAACTGCTACCTTTACTGTTCGGAAAGTATCTGACAGCATCGGTGTAGAGCGTACTTTCCCTGTAAACTCACCCAATATCGAATCCATTACCCTGAATAAAACAGGTAAGGTTCGTAGGGCCAAACTTTACTTCCTCCGTAGCAGGAGCGGTAAGAGCGCAAGGATCAAGGAAAAGCGTATGTAATCTGATACAGTGCAAGATTTTAACAAACGGGAGCCCTCAGGCTTCCGTTTTTATTTTGCCGAAATGCCAGAGTAAGTCTACCTTTGAAAAGACATCGTAAATTTAATATCATGTTATCTACATTATTACTTTCAATGCCCGGTGGTTCTGAGTGGATCATTATCGTAATCGCAGTGTTGATCCTGTTCGGTGGCAGAAAGATTCCTGAATTTATGAGGGGTATTGGTCGTGGTATCCGCGAATTCAACGACGCTAAAACTAACGTGAAGAAAGAGATCGAGGATGGCATGAACGAAAAAGAAAGCCAGAAAGCTTCCTGAGTATCTTACTTCTAACTGCACCCCCAATTTGTATCGTCACCGGTCCATAGCACAATTTCTTCAGGAAATTGGGTCAGGTTCTATTACCTGTACCGAAGTAGTTGAACATTACCTGAGCCAGATCGCGGCTAACACCCATCTCAATGCTTTTATAGAAGTTTATGCCAGTGAAGCCAGAGAACGGGCTGCTGCACTGGATGCAAAAAAGCGTTCAGGATCAGCCATGGGCAAGCTTTTTGGAGTAGTGATTGGCATCAAGGATGTGATCTGCTATAAAGGCCATACGGTAACCGCAGCTTCCGCCATACTCAACAATTTCACTTCCCTTTACTCTGCTACCGCGGTTGAGAGACTGCTGGCAGAAGACGCCATCATTATTGGTTCCCTGAATTGTGATGAATTTGCCATGGGCTCTTCCAATGAGCATTCAGTGTACGGCAGGGTCCTGAATGCTGCGGACGAATCAAGGGTTCCCGGTGGCTCTTCAGGAGGTTCTGCAGTGGCCGTGCAGGCAGGGTTGTGCATGGTCAGCCTGGGAAGCGATACCGGAGGTTCTGTTCGTCAACCCGCGGATTACTGTGGCGTCATTGGGCTCAAACCAAGTTATGGCCGGATCTCGCGGTACGGCCTGATCGCCTATGCGTCTTCATTTGACCAGATCGGCGTATTTACAACCGATATTGATGATGCGGCTTTGCTCTTGCAGGTCATGGCCGGGGAGGATGGGTATGACAGTACGGTAAGTACAAGCACTGTTCCGGATTACCAGCAGGAAGAGCCCGACGGAAAAAAATATCGGGTGGCCTATTTCCGGGAAACGCTGGAACACCCCTCCCTGGATACCGAAATCAGGACCCAAACCGAACAATTATTGCAAAACCTTGCGGATCAGGGACATACCGTAGAAGCATTGACCTTTGACCTCCTTGATCACATCGTTCCAACCTATTATGTACTGACCACGGCCGAGGCGTCGTCGAACCTTTCCAGGTACGATGGGGTCAAATATGGCCATCGGACCAACCAAAAAGATATCCACTTAACACAATTTTATGAGGCCAACAGATCTGCCGGTTTTGGCAGGGAAGTGAAGCGCCGGATCATGCTCGGGAACTTTGTGCTGAGCACAGGTTATTACGATGCCTATTTCACCCAGGCCCAGAAAGTACGCCGATTGATTATCAACAAAACAGACGCGGTTTTTGCTTCTTATGACGCGTTGATCATGCCAACCGTCCCCTTCCCGGCCTTTAAATTCGGGGAAAAATCCAAGGATCCAGTGGAGATGTTCCTGGCTGATATCTACACAGTTTATGCCAACCTGGCAGGAATTCCAGCCATCTCCCTACCCCTCTTCAGGCACTCCAATGGGATGCCTTTTGGCACCCAGGTTATGACTTCCCGGTTTAATGAGTTACCTTTGCTGCAGCTATCCAAGCTCCTCATGAAACTTTATCCTCGCTCCTGATCCAGGACAGGACTCTTTCCAACTTCCCTTCGAAAATCCATCTCAACTAGCCATTAGCTAATAGCTATTAGCTAATCTGTACCCCTCGGGAGTTAACCATTTAAAGACATGAAGGTTATGATGAAAACTTACTTCGTGGTGCTGCTGTCACTCACCTCTGCTTTGACTGGCGTTTGCCAGGATCAACAGGGTGCGGACACCAATGACGCCAACAAGGAACTGGTCATCTCCGCCCAAGTGGCCGGAATGAAAATGGATCATTCCTTGACCAACGCTTCTTTCAGGACCGTATCTATTGACCCGGATGAGAATGCCTCGCTCCTCACCCTGCACCCCAGGGCCATCCCTTTTGTAAAGGATTACCTGGAAGACAACCAGGAGCGCCTCATCAAAATGAAAGCTACGGCACTGCCCTATTTTACCATGATCAATAGTATCCTTGGCAAGTATAATATGCCAACGGAATTGAAATACCTGGCCGTGATTGAATCTGACCTGAAATCCTCAGCGGTTTCCTGGGCAGGTGCGGTAGGTCCCTGGCAGTTTATGCCCGAGACGGGCCGTTTGTATGGACTGAAGGTTTCTAAATCCAGGGATGACCGAAGGGATCTGTACAGAAGTACACATGCCGCGGCCAAATACCTGAAGGATCTGTATGCAGAATTGAACGACTGGCTCTTGGTGATCGCCGCCTATAATGGAGGTTCTGCCAGGGTACAATCTGCGATCAAAAAAGCAGGTAGCCGGAATTTCTGGGATCTTCAGTACTATTTACCAGCTGAATCCCGGAACCACGTCAAAAAATTCATCGCCACCCACTATATCATGGAAGGCCAGGGTGGTGTTACTACCACTGGTGCAGGTGATGTGAAAAGACTGGGTATGCTTCCTGCGCCCAAGCAAGTGCTGGAAAATACCCTCTTACAAACTGTTTCAGGTAAATACCTGAGCAAAGTAATAGTCAGCAAGATCGATATAGATCCGGTGTTATTTGCGCAACTCAATCCCGGCTTTGATGGCAAAGTATCTACAGATGGATACGGGATGCGTTTACCCAAAGACAAGATGGACCTCTTCAATGAGAAGAAAATGGAAATCCTGGATGCCTCTGTGAATCTGTTGCTGAGCGGAGGTTCCAGTACGGCAACATCCTATCCGAAGGAGATCAGGTTGCCGGGGAAAAAAACCAAGTAAATATAGGTTGGAGGTTGTAGGGGTTTCTGCAACCTTCAACCTCCAACCTGCAACCTAGTATTCAACAGCTTTCTCCATCGCCTCTGCCTTCACCATGCATTCCGCATACTCATGTTCCGCATCGGCATAAAATGTGATTCCCGATCCCACGAGATAGGTCAGGTATTGTTTTTGCTGGTTGAAGAGCAGGCTGCGGATCACCACATTAAAATCAAAATTTCCCTCCGGACTGATGTATCCCACGGACCCGGAGAAAAGCCCCCGCCCCACGGTTTCATATATATCAATTAACTCAAGCACCTTTTTTTTCGGCGCGCCAGTCATGCTGCCCATCGGAAAACATGCTTTGACGATATCGGCAAAGGCTACGCCTGCTTTCAATTCTCCCTCAATAGTTGAAATCATCTGGTGTACCTGTGGGAATGGATAAATACCAAACAGTTCGCTGACCCTTACGGTTCCTTCCTTACAGATCCTTGACAAATCATTGCGCACGAGGTCAACCACCATCACGTTCTCGGCTTTCTCTTTTCGGCTGGCCAAGAGCTGGCGTTGCTGGCCCTCGTCTGCAGCGGCATCATTCAAATCCCGTGCAATGGTTCCCTTGATGGGCTGTGAAATAATGGTGTTTCCGCGTAGTTGTATAAATCTCTCAGGACTTGCACACATCAGAAATTTTTCCTTCACCCGATAGAATGCAGCAAAAGGATTCGGTGAAACACGCGCGAGATTCCTAAAGACACGGAGTGGATCAATCATCGCGGAAGCGTTGAAAAATGCCTGGCAAAAATTGACCTCATAGCAATTGCCGCGCAGGATATGTTCCTGTAATTGCCTGACTTTATGGATGTACTCTTCTTTTGTTAATGAAGGGGTAAGGTGCACCGCCTCTTCATCCATATGGTAAGATCCAGCAGAAAGGATCGCATCCCAAACGGCATCATGATCATTTTCTAATGAACCAATGTGCAATACATCTGAACCAAGCCGGATCACCCAACGAGGCACAAAAAGAAAAGCCGGTTCAAATCCTACTGGATCACCAGCCCCACCCGAAACCTGCTCTGTTTCTGATTTTAGCGCATACCCAAGGTGACCAAAGATCCAGTCTTTATGCTGGGTGGTAAATTGATGGATCGATGTGATGTAGGATGATTCCACCGGCATGACTACTGCAGCATCCACACCGGCAATACATTCCAGTGCGTGCCCCGGCAGCGCATATTGGTGGTCATCCAGAAAACAAAAAATGTTGAACCGGGATAACCAATTCAACATTTGTTGCTTGATATGTTGACCATCAGAAACAGGAAATGTTCTGAAAGATCTCACCATTTAAAAATCATCATCGTCATCAAAACCGTCATTGAAATCATTAGCGAAACCCATGTCCTTGAATTCTTCATCGATCCCAAAATCATCCTCATCGGAAGCGCCTTTCTTTGCACCACCGGTAGATTTTTTGCCTTTGGATTTCGGAATGTCGAACTCGTTGAAATCAGGATCCCACTCTTCTTCTTCTTCCACTTTGTTCCAATCGTCTACCTCATCCGTCTCATCCTCTTCTTCCTCTTCTTCATCCTCACCGGATTTTTTAGATGATGGCTTACGTCCTTTTTTGGGCGTCTCTTCTCCATCCAATTCATCGTCATCATCATCGTCCTCTTTCTTTACAGGACGAGATGACGCTTTCTTAACGGATTCCTCCGCGTCGTTTACTTTCTTTACCGAAGCCTTCTTTGGTTTTTCAGACTTAGCCATGATTGAGCAGGATTATTCTGTCGTAAAATTTCTACCTAAATTTTAATTCGCCAAATTTTGAACACATATTTTTTTGGCCCTACGCGGAAATGATCTGATCCCTGCCTGGGCCGTTTGACACATAACTGATCTCTACACCCAGATATTTGCTGATATGATCAATATATTCCTTCATTTTCGCCGGCGCATCTGCATAACTCTTCACCGCAGTAATATCGGTTTTCCAGCCGGGTAATGCCGTATAAATCGGTTCAATCTTTGATTTAAGCATCTGATAGGGCACTTCTGCGGTCAGCTGCCCATTCACTTTGTACTGCTCGCATACCTGAAGTTGCTCAAATGAGTCAAGCACGTCTGCTTTGGTCATCACAATCTTGGTGACGCCATTGATCATACAAGCGAAGCGAAGCGCAACCAGGTCGATCCAGCCACAACGCCTCGGCCGGCCTGTTGTAGCGCCAAATTCGCTGCCCAATTTGCGCAGCTCTTCTCCGGTTTCATTTTCCAGTTCTGTCGGGAATGGCCCGCTACCCACCCTGGTACAATATGCTTTGGAGACACCCAGTACATCCCGGATCTTCTGCGGCGCAATACCCAGGCCAGAACACACACCCGCGGAGATGGTGCTTGATGAAGTAACAAAGGGGAAGGTACCAAAATCAACATCAAGCATACTACCCTGTGCACCTTCGGCAAGAACCTTCGCGCCTTTAGACAGCTTATCGTTCACAAAATACTCGCCGTTCACCACTTTGAGTTCCCGCATAAATTCTACGGCTTCAAAAAACTCTTCTTCCCACGCCGTAATGTCTTCCTGAAAATTCATGCTATCCAACAGACGCTGGTGCTTCATACGTAACTTGATGTACTGCGTAGTGAAATTCTTATCCAACAGATCACCCACGCGTAAACCGTTACGGCCTGTTTTATCCATATATGCAGGGCCGATGCCTTTGAGGGTTGAGCCGATTTTTTCATTACCCTTCGCGAGTTCCGAAGCCTTGTCCAGCGCACGATGCGTGGGAAGGATCAGATGGGTACGTTCTGCAATAAAAAGGTTCTTCCTCACATCGATCCCATGTTCTGCTACTTTCTGGCTTTCCTTCTTCAGGGTAACAGCATCCAAAACCACACCGTTTCCGATCAGGTTCACGGTACTTTCATGAAATACACCTGAAGGAATCTGGTGCAACACGATCTTAGTTCCATTTACATATAAAGTATGTCCGGCGTTAGGGCCACCCTGAAACCTTGCGATCACCTGATATCCAGGCGCAAAATAATCTACGATTTTCCCTTTCCCTTCATCGCCCCATTGCAGGCCTAAAATGACGTCAACCATGTATCAATTTTGAAGCAGCAAATATAGTGTGAAAGTCACTACACCGAGTCTGTATCAAATCTTTCTACGGAATGAATGCCGGGTAGTTGTTTGAGGCGGTCAAACACATGCTCAAGCTCCTCCTTATCGTGCACATAAAGTTTAATGCTCCCTGTAAACAGGCCTTCCTTGGCTTCAATGGTAAGGGCCGCGATATTTATCTTCAGCTCACCGGAGAGCAGATTGGTGATTTTATTAATAACGCCAACATCATCCAATCCGATGATATTGATCCCCGTGAGGAAGGAGATCTCTTTGTTTTTCGCCCATTTGGTTTTAACCACCCGATGGCCATATTGCGATAAAAGACGGGCCGCATTGGGGCAGTTGGTGCGATGGATGATCAGTCCTTTACCTGTAGATACAAATCCGAATACATCGTCTCCCGGAATCGGCTTACAGCAATTGGCGAGATTATATACGATCCGGTCACTGCTCTCGCCGAAAATGATCAGTTCCGTATCTTTCTTGGGTATCGTTCTTACCGATTCCTCATGCTTAATATGTTCCTCTACCTTGGGCTTGGGCAGTTCTATCTTATCCCCTACCACATGGAACTCTTTCAGTTCTTTGAGGTCAATGGTTTTGATGGCGATGCGATAAAAAAGATCCAGACTGGATTGCAACTTGTAAAAATTGGCCAGCAGTTCAATGTTATGCGGCGTATAGGAAGCGCCCATTCCATCGAGCTTTTTCTGCAAGGTGTACTTACCATCTTCGGCTACCTTTCTTTTTTCTTCTTTTAGCGCATCCTTGATCTTATTCCTGGCTTTGGCTGTCACCACAAAATTCAGCCAGTCTTCTGTGGGCTTCTGCTTGTTAGACGTGATGATCTCGATCTGGTCCCCGCTCCGCAGCTTATGTGAAATGGGCACCAGTTTGTGATTAACTTTGGCGCCGATACATTTAGAGCCGATGGCGGAGTGGATCGCAAATGCGAAGTCCAATGCCGTTGAGCCGATGGGCATCATTTTCACATCGCCCTTGGGCGTATACACATAGATCTCTTCAGTCAGGAAGGAGGTCTTGAAATCATGTAAAAAATCGATGGTATTGGAATCCTGGTGACTGAGCGCCTCGCGGATCTGGGAGAACCAATGATCAAAACGGTCTTCATCCTGCCCGCCTTCTTTATACTTCCAATGCGCGGCAAGGCCTTTCTCGGCGATCTCATTCATTCGTTTGGAGCGGATCTGCACTTCAACCCATCGGCCCGAAGGGCCCATCACTGTGGTGTGTAGCGCCTCGTAGCCATTTGATTTAGGATTACTCAACCAGTCCCTCAACCGCTCCGGCGAAGGGGTGTACATATCCGTGATAAATGAATACACCTTCCAGCAATCTTCTTTTTCTTTTTCCGGCGGCGAGTCGAGGATGATCCGGATCGCAAAAAGGTCATATACCTCTTCAAAATCCACCGCCTTCTTTTTCATCTTGTTCCAGATGGAATGGATGGATTTGGGACGGCCATGGATCTCATATAGAAAATCTGCTTTATCCAGCTTGTCTTTGATGGGTTTGATGAACTCGTTAATATAGCGGGTACGCTCTCGTCTTGTTTCAGAGAGTTTTCTGGCGATTTCTTTGTAGACATCGGGCTCCAGGTATTTCATAGACAGATCCTCGAGTTCTGTCTTGATGTTGTACAAACCCATGCGATGCGCGAGTGGTGCGTACACATAAACGGTTTCCGAAGAGATCTTCAACTGCTTCTCCGCCTTCATGGATTCCAAAGTGCGCATGTTGTGCAGCCGGTCCGCCAATTTAATCAGGATGACCCTCGGATCATCGGTAAGGGTAAGCAGGATCTTCTTGAAATTCTCTGCCTGTTGGGTGGAGTTGTTATCTACTACATTAGAGATCTTGGTGAGCCCGTCTATGATCCTTGCGATCTCGCTTCCGAATTCCCTTTCTATATCATCGAGGGTGATATCGGTGTCTTCAACGGTGTCATGCAGAAGGGCGCAGATGGTGGAACGCACGCCGAGGCCAACCTCTTCCACGCAGATGCGGGACACGGCAAGTGGGTGCAGGATATAAGGTTCGCCAGACTTCCGGCGCATCGTTTTATGGGCCTCCACGGACATCTCGAAGGCGCGGCGCACCAGTTCCTTATCCCCGGGTTTCAGCCTGGGTTTGATGACCCGTAAGAGGGCCCGGTACTGGCGCACGATTTCCTTCCTCTCCTGCTCTGCTGTGAGGTTGTATTTGGGGACCGCCTGTTCCTGATCTACCAACTGCATAATCTCAAATTTACTGAAAACAGGGCTTCCGTACGTCAAAAATGGTTACCTTTGCCACCCCTTAAGCGCATGTGGCGTAATTGGTAGCCGCGCCAGACTTAGGATCTGGTGTCGTGAGACGTGGGGGTTCGAGTCCCTCCATGCGCACTTTTTGAAGGCATTTGGCACTGAGGCATTGGGCATTGTACCTAAATTCCGGCCCTCCTCACTGCCAAGTGCCACAATGCCCAATAAACTTTTTTTATGCCTACAGTTACAAGAGAAAACATTGGTTTACTTAGCGATAAGATCACGGTTACCGTGCAAACGGAAGATTACCTGCCTTCGTTTGAGAAGCAACTGAAGCAGTTTGCCAAGACTGCCAACATCCCCGGTTTCCGGAAAGGAATGGTTCCTGCCGGAATGGTAAAGAAAATGCACGGGCCCGCCTTGTTTGCGGATGAGGTGCTGCGCAGTGTAGAAAAGAAACTGGTAGATTACCTGCAGGGTGAGCAGCTGGATATTTTTGCACAGCCCATCCCAAGCGCAGAAAACAGTGCGGATCAACTCAATATGAACGCGCCTTCAGACTACAGTTTTTCTTTTGAAATTGGTCTGAAACCTTCTTTTGACCTTAACCTGTCAGCCGTTTCGCTTCCAAGATATAAAGTGACCGTAACCGATGAGATGGTGAACGATGAGGTAGACAGGCTTCAGGCCCGGTTAGGTAAAATGTCTGAACCGGAAGTGGTTGACAACGAAGAGAATGTACTGAATGTAACTTTC
>REAQ01000255.1 GCA_004294195.1 Sphingobacteriales bacterium
GCTGCGCGAAGTCGGCGCGTGGATGAAGATCAATGGCGAGGCTATCTATGGGACCCGCATGCATACCGTGTTTGGTGAGGGTGACGGCGTGCGCTATACATCATCTAAGGATGGGAAAACGAAATACATTTTCTTCTTCAACAATCCATCAGGAAATGTAGTTTTGGATAAAATGCAAATGCCAAAGGATGCAAAGCTTACCCTGCTCGGCTCCAAAGCAAAACTAAAACACAGTGCAACTGCACAAGGCAGCTCAATCAGTTTTCCCGCGAATGCTTCTAAGGGATTGGAGTATGTGTATGTGGTGAGAGTGGATTGATGCTTATTTATGGAAATTCAAGCTATTGCAATCTAACTGTAAACAACTGCAATGGCTTCTATAGAAACCAACCAGAAGAAAAGCAAGTACTTCACGCGTAGTGTAAGTGTTGACATGACGCCGATGGTGGATCTGGGATTTCTGCTCATTACCTTTTTCATATTTACGACAAGCATGATGAAGGATAGTGGATTTGAATATAAGAAACCGGTTCCTGACCTGAACAATCCCATGTTGGTGAAATGCACAAAAACAATCACTATTCAACCTGGGGATGATGATAGGGTGAAATGGATTGATTGTATCGATGGCATTGAGCAAGCACCCATATCTCTGCACCTTTATGCCGGCCATGAACTCCGGACCAGACTACTTGCCAAGCGCGAGCAGATGAAATCGATTTTCGGTGATCCCCATGAATTGTTTGTGATCGTTAAACCGGACAGCACCTGTTCTTACCAGACTTTTATTGATGTCATGGATGAGTTAATGATCACGGAAGTGAAAAGGTACAGTGTTCCAGAGTAGGCATTAGGCACTGGGCACTCGGCACTAATCCCTAATGACTATTCCCTCCTTTATGCCCAATGCCATAATGCCTTTATGCCTACATTTGCGCATGCAAATGTTCTGGGATGATACCATTGTTGCGCTGGCCACGGCCCATGGGGTAAGTGCTATTGGGGTGGTCAGGCTGAGTGGTGAGAAAGCCATCGATATCACCAATACCTTATTTCCTTCCAAGGATCTCAGCAAGGTGAAGGGTAATACGCTTCACGTGGGCCTACTGAAGGATGGCGATAAAGTGTTGGATGAAGTGGTGATATCCCTTTTTCGTGCCCCACGAAGTTATACAGGGGAAGATGTTACGGAGATCTCCTGTCATGGCTCGCCATATATCCAGGAGCAAATCGTCAATGCATGTATTGCGCATGGAGCGAGGCTGGCCAGGCCCGGTGAGTTTACGCAACGGGCATTTTTAAAAGGAAAACTTGATCTTACGCAGGCAGAGGCTGTGGCCGATCTCATCGCGTCTAATACTGAAGCTTCACAACAGGCGGCCCTGAAAAATATCCGCGGAGGATTTTCAGATGTGTTGAAACAACTGCGTGATCAACTCATCAGTTTTTCTGCATTGATAGAACTGGAGCTCGATTTTTCACAGGAGGACGTACAGTTTGCGGATCGTACGCAGCTCTATCAATTGATCCGTACGATAAAGACAACCGTTGCGGATCTTTTACATTCTTTCAAGTTGGGTAACGTGATTAAGAACGGGGTGAAGGTTGCCATTGTTGGTAGGCCCAACGCAGGTAAATCTACCTTGCTTAATAGCCTTTTGAATGAGAACCGCGCCATTGTAAGTGAGATCGCCGGTACCACCAGGGATACCATCGAAGAAGTGATCAATATCGATGGCATTTTGTTCCGGTTGATTGATACGGCGGGTATACGTGAGAGTAAGGATGTGATTGAAGCGATAGGTGTGGAGAAAAGCAGGGAGAAGATGAAGGATGCAGATATCGTATTGTATCTTTTTGATGCAGATGCAGAGACCGTTGGTGAGGTAGATGGCGCGGAAGCACAGCTCCGTGAGATCAACCCAAATTATGTAATGGTGGGAAATAAGGCCGATTTGGTGGTTAATGCGTCGGAGAAATTTTCAGGTATGGATGCCCTCTATATTTCTGCGAAAACACATCATCATGTAGATGCCCTTAAAGAAAGATTGGTCAATAAAGTGTTACAAGGTCAGGTGAACATGGAAAGCACCATCGTGACCAATGCCCGCCATTATGCGTCCCTGCAGCATGTTGCTTCCGCAATCCATGATGTTCAGGTGGGTATGGATGGGAATATTCCCGGTGATCTTCTTGCGCTGGACATCCGCCGGGCGCTTCATTTTCTCGGTGAGATCACGGGCGAGATCACCAATGAGGATCAGTTGGATTATATCTTCAGCAAGTTCTGCATAGGGAAATAAAAGAAAATTGATTTGAAGGAATTG
>REAQ01000256.1 GCA_004294195.1 Sphingobacteriales bacterium
GTCTTTTTGCAGGGCGATGATGCCGGAGCTCCCCACGGCAATTAGGGTCTCCTGTTTTGATTTATCCGTTGATACTACAATTCGGTAAGGAGCAGCGAGGCTGATCTTAGTATCCACAAAAGCGTTGGCCAGTGACTTACGTTCCTTGATTTCTTCTTCTGTTGGATTGCGATCTTCATACAAAACTGCTACTGTTTTACCAGTGCTATCGGCCAGTTCAACTTTGATAGGTGTAAACATACCTTCCTTGCTACGCTGAAGGATCAGGGTTGCGGATTTGCCTTCAATAGAATCAAGCGTTGATTTTACCTGAAAATTAACACTAGGTATATTTTGCCTTTTTGGAGCAAAGATTCTCCCGAATTCAGCGACGGGCTCGAGTACGCCGGTTGCGGCAAGGACAAGAATGGTTATGGCTCCGAGGCCCGCCACCATCAATTCTTTCTTCCAGGAACGGGTGACTTTATCTTTGGAATACAATTTGATGGATCCCCAGTTGTTACTGATGTGAAAGATCGCGAATCCAACAAGCAATAGTCCGAAGATGGTATGTGCCATCTCAACGGCATGTGCTTTTTGTTTTAGATACATCAGGATACCTGAAATGGAAAGGAACAGAAAGATGAAAGCCAGGCTAAGACTAATGAAATTTTTTCTTTTCATACGTAGGTTATAAACGAAGGGAATACTGTTTCAGCCCCGAAAGTACAAGAGAGATCAGAGAAAACACTAAACCTTTAAGGATTACTTAACGGCCAATTAACAGCGTTTTACCAACGGTGCCTGTGTTCCGGGTATCAAGGGTTAGACGTTAGAATCCGTAAAACCATGCTATGGGGTCAACAATTCATTATGCTTCCCGGGTCATTTTACCTTTTTCCTTGTTTTTCACCGTTTCTGTTGTTCGCGCGCAAGAATCGCCTTTCTATGAGTTTGGCCTTAATCTGGGTCGCATGGTTTACCAGGGTGACCTAACGCCTTCATCCATCGGTTCATTTAGGACTTCCCGCAGTTCGTTTGGGCTCACTGCCGCAAAAGTGCTTCCCTATTCTTTTTCAATAAGGGTAAGTTTTGTACATAGTGGTCTTGCGGGGAACGATGGGATTTATAAAACACCAGCTTACCGGCAACAGCGAAATTTTCGGTTTACAAGTCCGGTGAATGAACTCACAGCTCATTTTGTGTGGAGTTATCCGGGTGTTCCGCGATATGAGAAGGGCTTCTCTCCTTATGTATTCGTAGGCGCCGGATTATCGCTCTTCAATGTAAAGCCCGATGCCAGCGGATTCAATGCCGAGTTTTTTGGTGCCGAAGCAGTCACCATACAAGCGGGTCTTGATGCTGATGCACAACAAGGTGCGCCAGGTGTTTTACCGATTGTGATGGCAGGTGCTGGCGTCAAGTATTTTTTTCACCAAAGCTGTGGGGTTAATCTGGAAGCGTCTTATCGAACCGCCTTCTCTGACTACCTGGATGGATTTAGTCAAAGCGTGAACCCAGCGTTGAATGATCATTACATGAATTACACAGTAGGCGTTTTATATCGACGTGGAAAAAAAGGATCATCGGTGGATTGTCCCAAGATCAGGTATTGAGATCTTCCGTAATTTTCCTTTTTTCGTAAAAGTTATGCTGCAGGAAAGCATCCAATATTGGTACGCAGCAGAACCTAAACAGCAGATATGAAATTTCTAACGTGGCGCATCGCATCAGTATTGATGATGGTATGCCTGATCTCCGCTACCCCTTTTCGCAACCCTGAGAACGGGATATTTGTCTCAAGCTTCGAGAATGTATTGGGCACTTCATTTGACTTGAAAGTATGGACGGCCGATGAGCAATTGGCAGATCTTGCAGAACACACCGCGCTTGCGGAGATTGATCGGCTCAACGCCATACTGAGTTCTTACGACCCATCCAGTGAATTCAGTCTATGGATGGCAACGCAAAATCAAGACATAAAGATCTCAAAAGACCTTTTTAATGTATTGGAGGCATTTGATGCCTGGCGTATAAAAACCAATGGTATCCTGGATCCTGCGGCGGGAAAGATCCTTGCGTTGTGGAAGCAAGCCTCCACGCAACAGAAGGTACCGGATGCATCTATGCTTTCTTCTGCTGTTCAAGAGGTAGCGCAGCAACACTGGACGCTTGATCAACAGGCGCAAACAGCAAGGCATCTTACCCATACACCATTGGTGATGAACAGTTTTGTGAAATCATACATCATTGCCTCAGCGCTGAACAAAGTGATTGAGATTCCGGGTATCACTTCAGCATTGGTGAACATTGGCGGTGACATGATGATCAGAGG
>REAQ01000006.1 GCA_004294195.1 Sphingobacteriales bacterium
ACTGCGATATCCGGTCGGAGGATTCTGCAGCTTCGTCAGCAAAATTCTGGATGATCTCTTCCTGCCGCCGAGTCACCACTTCGTACTCGGAAATCTTGGCAGCAATTTTTACCTGAAACCAGACTCCGCACATCCCGTCAAATTGTGGGTGAATGATTTCAGTAACAATGTGATCCCGGAGAAAATACTAACGCGGACACTCCAGCAAAAAGATATGCCCGTATTCCTGAAGCGGGAGGTGACGGACCAGATCCCGATCCTGAAGAAACAAAACTTGAAACACCAGGACTATGCCGTGAAATCGGTTCAGGATCTTTTTCCTGAAAACCTGATCAAGTCCAGCGATGTGCGGGTTGTCAATGATGCACATTCATACATTGCATGGAACGAAGGGCAGGGCAAGTTTTCCATTTCTGCATTGCCCACCATTGTACAGTTATCATCATTGAATGCAGTGCTTGCAAAAGACCTGAATGGAGATGGCAAAGTTGACCTGATACTCGGCGGAAATCTCACTTCTTTCCAACCCCAATTTTCAAGGATCGATGCCAGCTATGGCCATGTATTGATCAACAAGGGAAGCAGGCAATGGGAAGTACTGAATATGCAAAAATCGGGATTGGATGTTCCTGGCGAGACCCGTGTGATCAGTAATGTGAAACTCGGCAATCGTGAATTGATACTATTCTTCCTGAATAACGGGCAGCCGGTTTCATATCAATTAAGGGGCAGATGAAAGGCGTTGTGAGTTACCGGTTATTGATTATTGGGTTATTGCTTGCGTTTGGCTGCAGGCAGGAGCAAGTGCAGGCTCCGTTGTTTGAGTTGCTCGACTCTTCAAAGACTGGAATTCGCTTTGCTAACAAACTTGTTCCGGATGCATCCTTGAATATGTTGAAGTATATGTACTTCTACAATGGTGCGGGTGTGGGTGCGGGAGACCTGAACAACGATGGAAAAATTGACCTGTACTTTGCAGCCAACCAGGAAGGGGACCGATTGTACCTCAATAAAGGCAATTTCAAGTTTGAAGATGTTACCCGGGCTGCAGGTGTTCCCATGGATAAAGGTTGGTCAACTGGGGTGTCTATTGTAGACATCAACAACGATGGCATGCTGGATATTTATATTTGTAGGGTTGGCAACTATTCATCCCTCCAGAATCATAACCTGCTCTTGGTTTGCCAATCGATCGGTCAAGACGGCGTGCCGGTCTACAAAGATGAATCATCCCAACGCGGTTTGGCATTCTCCGGATTCAGCACACAGGCTGCATTCCTTGATTTTGACAAGGACGGCGACCTCGATATGTATCTCCTCAATCATTCCCTTCGGTACAACAGCACTTTCAGGCCAAGGGATCAGTTCAATAACAGTTATGATAGTTTATCCGGAGACCGGCTTTATCAGAACAAGGATGGAAGATTTACCGATGTGACCAGGCAGTCTGGCATCAACAGTTCAAATATTGGTTACGGTCTTGGTATATGTGTAACGGACATCAATCACGATGGATGGCCGGACATTTATGTTTCCAATGATTTTCATGAGAATGATTATCTATATATCAATCAGAAGAATGGAAGTTTTCGGGATGAGTTGAATGAGAGAATTGATCATACCAGCCAGTTCTCCATGGGCGTTGATATTGCAGACATCAACAATGATCTTCAACCGGAGATCGTCACCTTGGATATGCTTCCTGAAGATCCGTACATCCTGAAAAGATCTTTGGGCGATGATGAGTACAACCTGTATCTCATGAAACTCAAATATGGATACAATCACCAGTTTACCAGGAATAACCTGCAGTTGAATAGGGGCGATGGTTATTTTTCTGAGATTGGATTTTATGCGAATGTTGCGGCAACAGACTGGAGTTGGTCGGCGCTCTGGGTAGACTTTAATAATGACGGGAACAAGGATCTGTTTATTTCGAATGGCATTCCCAAGCGGTTGAATGATATCGACTATGTCAATTATATTTCCAATGAAAGCATTCAGGATAAGATCCGCAAAGACCAGATGCGCAAAGAAGACTTTGCGTTCATCGATCAATTTCCTGAGATCAAGTTGCTGAATAAATTTCTGGTGAATGGATCGGCGCTAAGGTTTGAAGATGAAGGGAAGAGGGTCAAGGGTGACAAGCCGAGCTTTTCTAACGGCGCCGCCTATGCGGATCTGGACAACGATGGGGATCTTGATCTCATTGTCAACAATATCCAGGATGCGGCGTTCATTTATCAAAACCAGTCTTCAGGCAATCGCTCCGTGACCGTAGCTCCTGTTGGCGCGCCAGGTAACCGAAATGCATTAGGTGCACGTATACTCGTGTATAAGAAAGACACTGTGCAGTTGTACGAGAAGCAGGCTGTCAGGGGTTTTCAAAGCAGTATGGAAGTACCGTTGGTTGTAGGCATGGGTAAATCAGAAGCCGACTCTTTATTGATTGTTTGGCCAGACCAGACTTATGACCGATGGATACCATCGGGAGCGGTTTTATGGAAGCCTATTTGGAAAGAGGGACTGCCTGTTTTTCAAGGTGGAAGGTGGGCGGGGAAAGGTAGAAGTTTGAAGTTGGAAGGTGGAAGGGCGTTTGAGGAACATGCGGCGCAATTGGGATTGCTGTATGTGCATAAAGAAAATGATTATGTGGAGTTTAACAGGGAACCTTTGCTTCCGCATATGTTGTCTACTGAAGGGCCGGCGCTCGCCGTTGGTGATTTGAACAATGATGGCATGGATGATGTGTTTGTCGGCGGGGCAAGAGGTAAGAAAGCCGCATTATTTGTGCAACAGGCTTCGGGTGTTTTTAAGCCATGGATATCGGATGTTTTGAATGCGGATAGTTTGTATGAAGATGTGGACGCGATCTGGAACGATGTAAATGGGGATGGCTGGAAGGATCTTGTAGTGGTGAGCGGCGGCAATGAATATTACGGCGCTGATAGCCTTAGATGGCCAAGGGTGTATTTCAATTACGAAGGAAAGACATTTACAAAGACACATATAAAAGGCGTTGCGTCCACGCTGTCTTGTGTGGTTCCGATGGACATCAATAATGATGGTAAGACAGACTTGTTTTTCGGAGGGCGCGCCGTCAGTTTTGCCTACGGAGCTGTACCTACCTCATACCTGATGCAGAACGATGGTAAAGGAGGATTCAGGGATGTGACGGCAGGATCTGCACCCGGGCTTGAGCAGATTGGTTTTGTAAAGGGAGCAACAGCAACAGATCTGGATGGCGATAAAGACCAGGATATTGTATTGGCATTGGAGTGGGGTGGTGTGGTTGCGTTCATCAAAGATGACGCAGTGTTTCGTCAACAAACTTTATTGCCCACAAAGGGTTGGTGGAGTTTCGTGAAGGCAACAGACTTTGATGGAGACGGAGACATGGATTTAGTTGTTGGCAACCAGGGTGAGAATTCCAGGGTGAGGCCAACCCTTCAGGAACCTGTGCGGATGTATTATGATGATTTTGATGGGAATGGGTTGAAAGAACAGTTCATCACCTATTACCTCCGTGGCGAGGAGATTCCTTTTGCCAATAAAAGTGAGCTGGATAAACAGATGCCCGGTTTGAAGAAGCGGTTTTTGTATGCAGAGCAATTTGCAAAATCGCCTGTGGATAAGATCATTGATCGTGCATTGCTCAATAAGGCTCCGGTTTTTACTGCGGAAACTTTTTCTAATGCGATCCTGATCAACGAAGGCGGACTAAGGTTCCGGTTGCAGCCGATGCCTGCTATGGCGCAATTGAGTAATTACAATGATGCGTTGATCACAGACTTGAATAAGGATGGGAAGCCTGATGTAGTACTGGCGGGTAATTTTGATGCTGATGTGATTGCTATGGGCCGAAACGACGCTGACCACGGCTCATTGTTAATCAATGCAGGATCCGGTTCATTCCATTATCAGCAAATGGATGGCCTGCCTGTACGAGGTGTTTCCAAAAAGATCAGGGAGATAACGGTCTCGGGTAGGCGATATATGCTTATCGCAAGAAGTAATGAGACTCTACTAGCTATTAGCTATTAGCTAATACACGGGATAGCACACTTTCATATGCACCACAGTACTGTCATCAAACCCATATCCATCTTGTAGGTACTTGTGGAAAGGGATAGCCATGGTGACGTATCGGTAGTCTTGTCGATAATTTTCTAATGCCTGATAAGCCTTGGCCACTCCGGTGTAGGGACCTTTATAGTCAATGGTAAGCAAGTTCAGCTGAAAGGGCATTTTCTTCAGGCTTACAACATCCCCCTCTGGCGTTTCTACATTGTTCCGGATACCGATGCTGGCGAAGATGGTACGTTCATTGCCGTGGTCCTGGAAGTGAAAAATCCTAACGCCGGTATAGCCGGCATTTCTTTTTTCTGCCTCTTTGATCAACATGTCAAACAGATTCATGGTTTCCATCGCAAAATCTTTTTTGGCGATGGTTTTTTTGGCAAAGAGAAAAGAAGTATCCGCCACTTGCTCTCCTTTGATATCAAACCCGTAAAGCCGCGCGGGATTGTCCAGGAATGATTTTAGTGAATCAAGGCTTGCGGTGGTTTGACTGACGAGTGGGGAAGCAAAGATCTTTTTCCATCGTGGAACCTGGTATTGTAAGAGGAAGTGGGACTGGAATATAGAATCCTTATCTGGTAGCACAAGTATCGCGAAATCCTGTTTAGATTGGGTATTACTCCTGGTGAATTCCATTTCAAACGCACCCAATCGGTCTATCACTAAGGTGTCAACGTTATGAATAAGTTTGCCATTGTTCCATGCATCTGAAGGTTTGTAGGGAATCATCCACTCATTCAACCGATTGGTATCAGCAAAATATTCCATTGCCTTCATAGCCGGTAGGTTGACTTTTACGGAATAGGTCTGTTCTGTCTTCTGGAAAAGGGCGAAAGTGGCGAAAGCGATGAGGGCAAGGATCAGAAATGCAACTAGGAGTCGGGTCATGGGCAAATATACAGCAGGTTGAAGGTTGAGGGTTGGAGGTTGGGGTGAAAATCCTTCCAACTTCACCCTTTATCTTCATTCTGCTGAGGAAGACTATAAAAGTTAAGCAAAATATTCATTGAAAATCAATGAGTTATAGAGGGTGATCTAAAATTAATAGGCTTTTTTGTTCTTTTTGAGCCTGTTTTCTTCTACCTTTGCCGTCCCTTAACAGGGCCACTGGGTTGGCGGTGGTATTGATAACAGTTCCCCTAGGGGATTAAAACAAACAGAATGAGCAAATTACATTTCACCACAAAGCATGCAAATGCAGCTTCCGTACAGCGTAATTGGTACGTTGTGGACGGGACCAATCAAACTGTGGGACGCATATGTAGCAAGATTGCCTCGGTACTTCGTGGCAAGAACAAAGCATACTATACGCCCCATGTTGATTGTGGAGACTTCGTTGTTGTGATCAACGCGGACAAAGTAAAATTTACCGGAAACAAGCTTGACCAGAAAGATTACTTGACGTTCTCAGGATATCCCGGCGGTCAGAAAGCAGAAACAGCGCGCGACCTGATGAAGCGTCGTCCTGATGCGGTGATTGAGCGGGCAGTAAAGGGCATGTTGCCTAAGAACCGTCTGGGTCGCAAAATGGTTAAAAAACTTTTTGTGTATGCCGGCGCAGAGCATCCGCATACTGCACAAAAGCCTGCTGAATTTAAATTCTAAACTTGTCCAAACTAATTACAATGGAAAAACAGAAAAATGCAGTTGGTCGTAGGAAAGAAGCGGTAACCCGCATCTTCATCTCCAAAGGAGACGGTAAGATCACTGTGAATGACCTTGATTATAAAGCTTATTTCCCCCAGGTGTATCTTCAGAACCAAGTGGAACTGCCGTTAAAGACCATTGATGCGGTGGGCAAGTATGACATCAAGATCAATGCCTCCGGCGGAGGTAAAAAAGGTCAGGCTGAAGCAGCGAAGCTGGGAATTGCCCGTGTGCTGGTTGAGTTGAATGCAGAGGTTAAACCTGCGTTGAAAGCGATTGGTCTGCTGACACGTGATCCACGTGGTGTTGAAAGGAAGAAACCAGGTCGTAAGAAAGCCCGTAGGAGTTTCCAGTTCAGCAAACGTTAATCATTGCTTATCCCAAATTGTTCAACAACATTATATACAAATACAATGGAAAATAACACTTCATTACAACAACAGTTACTGGAAGCCGGTGTACACTTTGGTCACCTCCGTAAGAAGTGGAATCCTAAGATGCTCCCTTATATCTACGCAGAGAAAAAGGGTCTTCATATCATCGATCTTAACAAAACCGTTGAGTGTTTGCAGGAAGCATCTGCTGCCCTGAAGAGCATTGCAAAGAGCGGAAAGAAGATTATGTATGTGGGTACAAAGAAGCAGGCGAAGGAGATCATTACTGAGTGCGCTAAGCGTGTAAATATGCCTTTCGTAACCGAGCGTTGGCTGGGTGGTATGCTGACCAACTTCAACACTGTTCGTAAGAGCGTAAAGAAGATGCAAAGCATTGAGAAGATGCTAGGCGATGGTAGCTTTGACAGCATCACTAAGAAAGAGCGTCTGCAATTGAGCCGCGACAGGGAGAAGATGGACAAAGTTCTGGGTGGTATCTCTCAGCTGGGTCGCGTTCCTGCTGCCCTCCTGATTTTCGATATCGGTCATGAACACATCGCACTTGCTGAAGCGAAGCGCCTTGGTATCCAGACCTTTGGTATCGTTGATACCAATTGCGATCCTAATAAAGTAGACTTCCCTGTGCCTGCGAACGATGATGCAACCAAGTCATTGGCTATCATCGCTAACTATATCACCGCTGCAATCGCAGAAGGTCTTGCTGAAAGGCAGGCTGAGAAATCGGATGATACTGAAGAGTCAGAAGAGGTGCAGGATAAAGGTTCTCGTTTCGCGCTGGAAGATGAAGATAAAGGTGGTGACAGGCGTGGCGGTGGCGGTCCCAAAGGTGGTCAGCCTAAACGCAGGGTTGCAGGACCCGGCGGCGGCGGACGTAGACCAGCTACAAGGAAGTAAGATCTATTCATAGCATTAATTCAATAAATATGTCAACAGTAACAATTACTGCGGCCGATATTAACAAGCTCCGTCAGTCCACCGGTGCCGGTATGATGGATTGCAGGAAAGCATTGACGGAAACGAATGGTGATTTTGAAGCGGCTATCGACTGGCTTCGTAAGAAGGGTCAGAAAGTAGCGGCGCTTCGTGGCGACCGCGATGCGAAGGAAGGAGTGGTTTTGGCTGCTACTACGGCAGATAACAAAACAGGTTTGGCTTTCTGCTTAAGCAGCGAGACAGATTTCGTGAGTAAGAATGCAGACTTCGTTGCTTTCGCTCAGTCTATCATGAACGCTGCGATCACGGGTAACGTGAAGAGTGTGGATGAGTTGAATGAACTGTCTATCGATGGTGCAAAGATCTCTGATCTGGTGAACGATAAACTTGCTTCAATTGGCGAGAAGATCGGTATTGCCAAGTTTGAGCGTATTGATGCAGACTTTGTAGCTTCTTATATCCACGGTGCAAACAGGATGGGCGTGCTGGTAGGATTTTCAAAGGCAGTAGGCGAAGCAGGTAAAGACCTGGCGATGCAGATTGCAGCGATGAATCCCGTAGCGATAGATGCAGACTCTGTATCTGCTGAAGTTGTAGCCCGTGAGAAGGCCATCGTGACTGAGCAGATCAAGAATGACCCCAAGATGGCTGGTAAGCCTGAGGAGATGATCAGCAAAATTGCTGACGGAAAGCTGAACGCATACTTCAAAGAAAATACCCTTCTTGCTCAACCATTTGTTAAGGATGCTGGCAGAAGCGTAGGCGACTACCTGAAAAGTGTGGAAGGTGATGTGAAGGTTGTTTCGTTCAAGCGTGTAGCACTGGGTTAATGTGATAATGCGGTAGTGCGGTAATGTGGCAATGAATACAGTCCCTCCGAGTAATCGGGGGGATTTTTTTTAGTACCTTAGCCTTATGCAACCGGTATACAAGAGAATTCTGCTTAAGCTTTCAGGTGAATCATTGATGGGCGATAAAGGATATGGACTGGATCCAGACGTACTTACAACCTACGCCGGATATGTAAAAGAGATTGTGGAGCTTGGTGTTGAAGTAGCCATCGTTATTGGTGGTGGGAATATTTATCGGGGGATGAATGAATCCCAAACGGGCATTGAGCGGGCACATGGTGATTACATGGGAATGCTTGCCACCGTTATCAATGGCATGGCTATGCAGGCGATGCTGGAGAAACTTGGCGTGTACACGCGTTTGCAAAGTGCTATTAAGATGGAGCAAATTGCAGAACCTTATATCAGGCGGAGAGCGATCAGGCACCTTGAAAAGCACAGGGTAGTGATCTTTGGTGCCGGCACGGGCAATCCATACTTCACAACAGATACCGCAGGTTCCCTTCGGGCTATAGAGATTGATGCCGATGTCATTCTTAAAGGAACCAGGGTAAATGGAATTTATACAGCTGATCCGGAAAAGGATCCTACAGCTACTAAGTATGACAAGGTTTCGTTTAAGGAGTGTATCGATAATAACCTGCGTGTGATGGATATGACCGCTTTTACACTTTGTATGGAGAACAAACTACCGATCATCGTGTTTGATATGAATGAACCTGGCAATTTAAAGCGGGTGGTGATGGGTGAGAAGGTTGGAACACTTGTAAGCTAACTTGAGTTATATGTTATTGGTTATAGGTTAGTTTTTTTAAGCAATAACCAATAACAGATAACCTAATAACATTCGTAATGGCAATAGCAGACATCAGAAAGGAGTACATGCTTGAAAGCCTTAGTGAGACCGATGTAGATGCGGATCCATTTCTTCAATTTGGCAGATGGTGGAAGGAAGCAGAGGCGGCTGAGATCGATGAAGTGAATGCCATGACCCTGGCCACTGCCGGGAAAGATGGAATACCCAAAGCAAGAATCGTTTTGTTGAAGGACTATTCTGACCAGGGCTTCGTTTTCTTTACCAATTACATGAGTCACAAAGGCCAGGAAATGCACGAGAATGCATATGCCAGTCTTTTGTTTTTCTGGAAAGAACTGGAACGCCAGGTGAGGATCACCGGAAAGGTTGAGAAAGTAGATCCCTCGGAAAGCGATGCCTATTTTCATTCGAGGCCGGAAGGCAGTCGCATCGGTGCCTGGAGCTCACCCCAAAGCGAGATCATTGCAGGGAGAGATGTAATTGAGCATAATGTAGCGCGGTATACCAGTGCGTTTTCTACCGGAAGCATTCCTCGACCATCACACTGGGGCGGTTACAGAGTAGTCCCCTTTTCCATTGAATTCTGGCAAGGACGACCCAGCAGGTTGCACGACAGGATTCTGTATACCCACAAAGAGGACGAGTGGATCATTCAGCGTCTTGCGCCATAAGAGGCATTAGGCATTGGGCAATAGGCATTGGGCATTATTCAATGTAAACGAAGTGGTATTTCTTTCCGATCTTATTATTAGGATGATATAGCTTCTTCATCGTCCATCCCACCGTATACAGCGCTGCTGCGATGCCCATCGGGGCAAGACTGGCTTCCAGGGATAGATCATTCTGAATCAATCCATTTGCCAAAAAGACGCCAGCAAAAGTGAGTGCTGCAAGCCGGAATAAATACCCGGATTTGATCCAGTACCAATGAACATGTCCTAGTGTTGGTACTGTCTGGCCCGGTAAATTGAGGCTTGATCACAAGCGGAAGGATGAAAATGGAATCTGCTTTCAAACGGGAGGTGCGTCCTTTTCGCCAGTATCCTTGTTCAACAATGAAACTGATGATACTTCCTTTGATAAAACTCGGCCTCGTTTTCTTATTTCTCTTATACTGGAGAGCAGGACGAGCCTTTGCAGGGCGTGACTTGCCATTTGAGCCTTTGAAGATCTTGCCTTTTTTGGTTTTCTTATCGCCTCTACCCATGGTATATGTTTTTATATTCTTTACAAAAATAAAAAAGCAAGACAAGATGCCTTGCTTTTTTTCTGTCGCAGGATCAGATTATAATTTAGAAGTAAGTTCTTTACCTGCTTTGAACCTTGCAACTTTCTTAGCCTTGATCTTAATCACTGCACCAGTCTGGGGATTGCGACCATTACGGGCAGCCCTTTTGGTTACAGAGAATGTACCGAAGCCAACCAGGGTAACTTTACCACCACCTTTCAGTGTTTTGGTAACTGCTTCAATAAAAGAATCCAGTGCTTCATTAGCCTGTGATTTAGTAACGCCTGCGTCTTCGGCAATCTTTGAGATTAATTCAGCTTTGTTCATAGATGAAGTTTTTATTCGTGCGGACAAATATATCCGTTTTTGTAAATCAAAAAAATATTTTTTTAGCCTTTACAATCCAGTGTGGTAGCGGTTTTCAGCAAGTTTAACCTGTTCACACGGTGATTAGCCCTTTAGAAGCTTCAGGCTGAAACCCGCTACAGGACTGATTTTCAGCGTAGGAATAGTTGAAATGCAGGTCTGACGTGGGTTTGAGCGACCTTAAAATCATGATTTATCTCATACACTTAAGGCGGTCAGCCGTTTGAAATTCTTATCCACACTCATTCCACAACCTCCATTAAACTGCGAAAGGCAATGAATTGATCGCCCCATTTTTCATACGTTTTTTCCCTTAAGGCTTTCGCGTGGTTTGCCAGATAGAATTCATACTTATCTCTGGCCGAAGCAAAGTATTGAAATGCATAAGTGGGTCCTTCTGTTTCGTCTACCTCCACTAACCTGAGAATCCTGTGGTGGGTAAACATACCCGTCTTCATGATCTCGGGGATATGGATCTCGCGCATCCACAATAACCATGCATCATGAATACTCCAGGTGGGTTGTATGGTTACGTTATAGATAAGCATGCAATGCAAAAATTCAAAACTTAATCTTTCACTTCCAGTTCAACATATACCGGACAGTGATCACTGTGTTTTACATCAGGATAGATCTCGGCATCTTTCAGCAAAGCACGGAGCGGTTCTGTAACCGCGATATAGTCGATCCGCCAGCCTTTATTGCTCAGCCTCACCGAAGGGAAGCGTTGGCTCCACCAGCTGTAACGGTGTGGTTCCGGATGGAACACGCGGAAGGTATCTACCCATCCGCTGGCCAGAAACTTATCCATCCATGACCTTTCTTCCGGCAGAAAGCCTGATGTTTTCTTATTGCCTTTTGGATCGTGAATGTCTATCTCTTTATGGGCGATATTATAATCCCCAACAAGGATGAGGTTGGGATGCGTTTTACGCAGTTTATCCAGATACACCAGGAATTTATCAAGCCATATGTACTTGAAATCTTGCCGATGATCTCCCGATGTGCCAGAAGGGAAATAAGCATTGATCAATCTGATGTTTCCGAAATCAAGCTGGATCACCCTGCCTTCGTCATCACTTTCCAGATGACCGCTCCCTACAACAATGTTATCAGGCTTAATCTTCGTGAAAATGGCTACACCGCTGTATCCTTTTTTTTGCGCACTGAACCAGTAATCGTGGTAGCCAAGATTTGTAAACTGTTTGTGATCCACATTGTCTTTCAACGCCTTGGTTTCCTGGACGCAAATGATATCAGCGGGATCCGTTTTCAGCCAGTCCATAAATCCTTTGTTCATGGCTGCGCGGATACCGTTGACGTTGTAGGAGATGATTCTCATGAGATGTGAATTAAACGATTAAAAGTAAAAAGGAAATACTGGAAACCATCTTTTTACTTTTTCATTTTCAATTATTCCATATTCGGCCTTAGCCATTTCAGGGCTTCATCTTCGCGCATACCTTTTCTTGCAGCGTAGTCTTTCATCTGGTCAGTATTGATCTTACCCAGTCCAAAATATTTAGCTTCTGGATGCGCAATGTACCATCCGCAAACGGATGAAGCGGGATACATGGCCAGGGATTCCGTAAGCTGAATACCTGTTGCGGCTGATGCATCGAGGAGGGAAAAGAGTTTCCGCTTCTCCGTATGGTCAGGGCAGGCGGGATAACCAGGCGCTGGGCGGATCCCCTGATATTTTTCTTTGATCAATTCTTCATTGCTCAGCGTTTCTGAAGACACATAACCCCAATACTGTTTACGCACTTTCTCATGTAACATTTCGGTGTAGGCTTCTGCCAACCGGTCTGCCAACGCCTGTAGCATGATCTTACTATAGTCATCATGTTCCGCTTCAAATCTGCGGATATGTTCATCGATCCCCTGAATGGTCACCGCAAATGCGCCGATATGGTCCTGTATACCACTGGTTGCAGGTGCAATGAAATCAGCCAGGGAGAAGTTTGGCTGCCCTGCCGCTTTTTTGGATTGCTGACGCAGGAACTCCAGCGCGGTGCCGTTTTTAAGCATCACTGTATCTGCACCATTGCTGTTACATGGCCAGAAGCCAATGACTGCTTTGGGTTGAAGCCATTGCTCACGGGAGATGTGCAGCAGCATGTCAAGTGCATCTTTGTACAGCTTCGTGGCTTCCGCACCTACTTTCTGGTCAGCAAGGATGTCTGGGAATTTTCCATGCAGTTCCCATGCAATGAAGAATGGAACCCAATCGATGTAGGGAATAATATCTTCGATTTTATCCTGATCAAATACTTTGGTTCCTGAAAAGGTGGGTGGTTGAAGGTTGTAGCTTGTCCAATCGATCTCGAATTTATTTTTTACCGCATCGGAATAACTGATCAGCACCTTAGCCTGTTGTTTTTTTGCGAAGTCGTCACGGATCTTATTGTATTCATCCTCCAACTGAACCAGGAATTCTTTTTTATTGTTTTTGCTCAGTAGTTTACTTGCCACATTCACACTTCGTGAAGCATCCAGCACATGCACCACCTGGTTATCATACTGCGGACTGATCTTTACCGCGGTATGCGTACGGGAAGTAGTAGCACCCCCGATCATCAGGGGTTGTTTCATGCCGCGGCGTTTCATTTCGTGCGCCACGTGTACCATCTCATCCAGGGAAGGTGTGATGAGCCCACTCAGGCCTATAATGTCTGCATTTTGTTTAACTGCTTCATCCAGAATTCTGTCCGCAGGAACCATCACACCTAAGTCAACTACTTCGTATCCATTGCATCCTAGTACCACGCCCACAATATTTTTACCGATATCATGTACGTCGCCCTTTACAGTAGCCATGAGGATCTTGCCTGCTGAAGACTGGCTGGCTTTTTCCAGCTCTATAAATGGCGTTAATACGGCCACGCTTTTTTTCATCACGCGCGCACTCTTCACCACCTGGGGAAGGAACATTTTTCCACTTCCGAAAAGATCGCCCACCACATTCATACCATCCATGAGCGGACCTTCAATCACATCCAGTGGCCGAGGGTATTTGAGTCTTGCTTCCTCAGTGTCTGCATCAATATAGTCTGTGATCCCATTGATGAGTGCATGTTTGAGCCTGTCTTCCACAGGACCGTTACGCCAGGCTTCGTCTTTAACTTCCACTTTTCCTTTGGCCTTCACAGTCTCAGCCAGACTGATGAGTTTCTCCGTAGCATCGGCCTTCCTATTGAGGATCACATCCTCACAAAGTTCCCGAAGCAGGGGATCGATCTCATCATATATTACCAACTGACCCGCGTTCACAATACCCATATCCATGCCAGCTCTGATGGCATGAAACAGGAATACGGAATGCATCGCTTCGCGCACATGATCATTACCTCTGAATGAAAAACTTAGGTTGCTCACGCCCCCGCTGATTTTCACGAGCGGGAATTTTTGCTTGATCACGCGTGTGGCTTCAATGAAGTCTACCGCGTAATTATTATGTTCCTCCATGCCTGTTGCTACGGCAAACACGTTTAGGTCAAAGATGATATCCTGAGGTGGAAAACCAACTTCTTCTGTTAGAATGCGGTAAGCTCTTTCTGCAATCGCTACCCTGCGTTCCAGGGTATCTGCCTGCCCCTTTTCATCAAATGCCATCACAATAACAGCTGCACCATAATTGTAACAGGTTGTGGCTTGTTCGCGAAACTTCTCTTCACCTTCTTTCAGCGAAATGGAGTTCACAATACATTTCCCCTGCACACATTTCAGTCCCGCTTCAATGATGCTGAACTTTGATGAGTCTATCATGATGGGAATCCTGGCAATATCCGGTTCACTTTGCAGAAGGTTGAGGTAGGTCACCATGGCTTTCTCGCCGTCAAGCAGAGCATCGTCCATATTCACGTCCAGTACCTGCGCGCCGCTTTCCACTTGCTGGCGGGCAACGCTGAGCGCTTCTTCATACATGCCTTCTCTGACAAGGCGTGCGAATTTTTTGGAGCCCGTTACATTGGTTCTTTCACCAACATTCACAAAGTTAGTCTCGGGCCTCACCACCAGTGGTTCAAGCCCTGCAAGACGCATATATGGTTTAATATGGATCAGTTCACTCATAATGTTCAAAGTACGGGTTCAACAACAGGCAATGGCCTGGGGGTGATGTTTTTGACAGCTTCCGCAATATGCCTGATATGATCAGGTGTTGTGCCACAGCATCCGCCAACAATATTGACATATCCTTCTTTGGCCCAGTCTTCAATGAAGTGTGCAGTCTGGTCTGGCCGCTCATCGTATTCCCCCATCGCATTGGGCAAGCCAGCGTTGGGATATGCAGATGTATAACACGCAGCAATCTGTGAAAGTTCTTCGATGTGCGGACGCATTTCTTTTGCACCGAGCGCACAGTTCAATCCAATACTAATCGGGCGGGCATGCATAACCGAAGTATAAAAGGCTTCAAGGGTTTGGCCGCTCAGGGTTCTGCCGGATGCATCGGTAATGGTACCGCTGATCATCACAGGAAGGATCGGCATTTTTACATCCGCAAAATATTTCCTTATCGCAAAAATGGCGGCCTTGGCATTGAGCGTATCAAAAATGGTTTCAATCAGCAACAGGTCAACACCTCCGTCTGCCAATGCCTCTATCTGTTCGTAGTAAGCATTCGCTGCTTCGTCGAAACTGATGGAGCGATAGCCTGGATTGTTCACATCCGGGCTCAGGGACAGGGTTTTATTGAGTGGGCCGATGGCTCCTGCCACAAATGGCCCGCCCCTTGATACGTCATAGTTGGGTGATTGTTTAAATTCCTCCACGGCTTCTCTTGCACAGGCGGCTGCGGCAAGATTAAGTTGGCGCGAGAAACGACTCATGTCGTAATCGGCCATCGAAACAGCCTGGGCATTGAAGGTGTTTGTTTCAATGATATCTGCGCCTGCATCTAAATATTCTTTATGAATGGCTCGGATAATATCTGGCCTTGTGATGCAAAGTACTTCATTGTTTCCTTTCACATCAATGTGCCAGTTTTTGAACTGCTCACCCCTGTAATCAGCTTCCTCAAGTTTGTAGCGCTGGATCATAGTACCCATGGCGCCATCTATCACGAGGATCCTGTTTTTCAACAATTCCTGGATCGTCTTCATGTCATTTTTTTTTATACCGATGCTGTAAAGGGAAACTGCCACTGGAGAGAGATCGATGCGTTTATTAGTTCAGTTATCTTTACAGCTACAGGCCGAACAATAAACAAATCTGCCTGTGGTGCAAAGATAACGAAAAAAGGGCAGAGGTTGCAGGGCAGAAGGCAGATATCTGCCCTCTGCCCTGTAACCTCTGCCCCTTCTTCAGTTATTTGCCAGACACATAGCTTTCAATCGGCAGTCTGTTTTGAAGACTTCTGGCAAGGGTCATTTCATCGGTATATTCCAATTCCCCGCCAAAAGCGATGCCGCGGGCAATGGTGGTGATCTTGACCTTGCGGTCTTTTAGTTTTTTCTGGATGTAGTAGATCGTGGTATCTCCCTGGATGGTGGGGCTGAGGGCGAAGATGATCTCTTCCACATTGTCTTTGACCACCCGGTTCAACAGTCCCTCGATCTGGAGCTGATCCGGGCCGATGCCATCCAAAGGCGAGATCACACCGCCGAGCACATGATAGGTGCCGTTGAATTGTTGGGTGGCTTCAATGGCAATGACTTCACGAATCGTTTCTACCACACAGACCATTTCCTGTTTGCGGGAAACGTTGGCGCAAATGGAGCAAATATCTGCATCGGACACATTGTTGCATCGCTGGCAAAACCGAATCTCTTTGCGCATCCTGCTGATCACTTCACTAAACTGATCCACCTGGTCTGCATCCTGTTTCAATAGGTGTAGCACCAGTCTGAGGGCGGTCTTCTTGCCAATGCCGGGCAGCTTGGCGAATTCGCCAACCGCATTCTCCAGAAGTTGTGAGGAAAAGAACATGCTGCAAATTTAACCCTGATTCATGACCTCTTGCAAATCAATCTCCACTTCATTATCCCAGTTGGGCCTTATATTCAACCTTTGTTTCCTCGGAATCACGATTTCGGGCTGGATCTTCTTACTGAATTCTCCGGGATCCCAAACGCCATTTCCATTGGTGTCGAAAAGAATTCTCAATTCGTAGTCTCCCGGCTGTATCAACGGAATGCTGATGCGGGCCTGGTTGATGTTCATGCTCCTTTTTTTGGTATCGTTCACAAAGAACATCAGCACCGGCCTTTTAGACGTATCGAGATTATTGGCCCTGATCAACAGGCTTCCGTAGTCGGCTTCTTTTTTACTTTCAAATTTCAAGGTGTCCGTTTTGAGAACCTGATTCCCTAATGAATCTTCGGCAAGGCCTTTTTCAATGAACAATGCGTATTTAGTGCCGGGTTTCCAGGCATACTGAATGCTCGCTGTACTGGAATCCAGCCGCAAACGATAATCAGGAATACGGTTGAACTGTTCATCGGTAAGCCTGATTTTTGCGGTATCGAATTTGACAGGATTCCGTTCAAAGCGTAACAAAAGGTCCCCGAGGATATCAAGGGTACCGGTCTCCAGGTTGTTCTGGAATTTCAGTCTTTTATCATCTTTTGAAGTAGCTACTTTGGGCAGGCCTGTAATGATGCGACGGGTAGTGGTATCTTGTTCTTCATAAGCGTACAATTTTACAGGCTCACTATTGTCTCCCACTTCCACGGGTTGATTAAGGAATGCGATCACCTGCTTTGGGGAACTGTACTTCATTCCACTGGCGTCTTTGATTGCATAGATATTGTAGGTGCCGGGTACTACAAACCGGAAAGTGAAGAATCCTTCCTTGTTCAGCCTGGCAAAATACTTTGGTGTCAGTTTCTGGAAGGCGGTATCAGAAAGGTTATTGTGCAATATCACAATGATGGTACTGTCTGCCTTTCCCGTTTCTGCCAACAATACCTGTCCGGAAATCTTTGCGGTATCCAGTTGGGATCCTGTGCTGAAAACGTAAGTGAAGTTTTGAAGCGGGTTATTCTCATTGATATCTTGCAAAGCATTCCCGAAGTTGAGTGCATAGGTAGTGTTGGGTTGGAGGGAATCTTTCAACTTGATCGTCACTGTTTTCAGCTTGGCATCCACCTGCGGCAGTGAGGAAGAAACAGGACTCACCACCAACTGTTGTTGCAGGTTTTGTAATTGAACATATTCATCAAATTCCAGTACAATTCTGTTGGAGCGAATGTTCAAGGCAGAATCTGCAGGCATGGCCCGCACGAGCCTTGGTGCCAGTGAATCTCTCTTACCACCTGTTGGCGGCACGGGCTGTCCGCAGCGGAAAAAAAATACCGTCAATACAAGAAAAAAAATGCTGGCCGAAAATCGATGTGTCATGTGCTTCTGGATCTGCCTGCTGCAGAGGCTTGCAAACTTACGTTGTTTCCTTTTCACCGACGGAATGTGCTTGTTAAAAACGTCTTTACTTCGTCTCTTCTTCTTCCAGGCGCAGATAGATCTTGTTATCCTTGGCAAACGTACACCAGCTGCAATCCTCTTTACCGCATCCGGTGTAAAAATCATGCTGACGGATCCTGTCCCAGACCTCATGGATCTGCTGTTTGACCTCTATTTCATCCTGCGGTGTGATATCGATCCGCTGCTGGTTCCATTTTCCTTTCTTATCCGGTTCTACGAAATCGAAAACTACGTATTGCACCTTCCAGTTTTTAGGTAGCAGGTCAACGAGAATCTTATAGAAGACAGCCTGCCGCCAGTAATTGCCACCGTAAGGGTAATCATTTTTTTCACCAGGGCGGCGGAATCGGTTTCTCGACTTCTCTATATCGCCCGTTTTGAAGTCGGTGATCACAATCTGGTTCCCCTCAAAGGTGATGAGGTCCGTGAAGCCTCGGAGGGGGATTTCATCAAGTGCAACACCATCCAGCTTGTATTCAGTGAGGAGTACCTGTGGTGGTGTTTTCCCCTCAAAGCGATGGCCGTGAAATGCAGTCAGTACCTGAAGGCCATGGTCTGTGAAGCGTTTGTAACTGGCCTCATCAAAATGCTCTCTTTCCTTGAGCAGTTCTTTACGATATTGGTCGAGGAATCGTTGAACTGATGGGAACTGCATTTTCCCTTTGCCTTCGTCATACATGAGTTGTAGGGCTTCGTGCACTGCTGTACCAAAAGAGGCGCTTTCTGATTTTGCACCGGGCACTTTCACGAGATTGGTGTAATAAAAACCGAGTGGACATTCCAGAAAATTATTCAACGCAGAAACGTTCATGACAAATTTAGCCAGCAGCCCATCGATATAACCTTTCTCGATGGCGGCCATCACCGGTTTTGCAACCACACCGAAACGCAGTTGCTGATAGGTGTAGGTCATTTCCTGGTCCGGCTCCACCACTTGTTCCGGGATATCCAGGGTGGCCCTGATTTCTTCCACGAACATCGAGGCGATAATGGGCTTTCCTTCATTGGTGGCCCTTGGATAGGAGATATACAAGTGTTTCTCCGCGCGGGTGATGGCAACATAGAAAAGGCGGCGCAATTCTTCGCGATCTTCTTCTTCCGTCAACGCTTCATCAACCCCTCCTTCAAATATGGAAGGTGGCATCGGAAATCCTTTGTTGTTTTTCTTTTTCTGTTCCCAGATATCTGAACGCGCACCTAACAGGAATACATAACCGAATTCAAGACCCTTGCTGCCGTGACAGGTCATCAGGTTCACGCCCGTATCATTACCGGTGGTCTGGATCAGGGGCAGCGCAAGATTATTGGCTTCCATCAGGTCAATGATCTCTACAAATTCTTTGAGGGTCATGAGTGGCTGGCGGTGTGTTTCCTCTTTGATATGATCAAAAAGACAGCTCAGCTTTTCCATTAGCCTGATCTTGTCTTCGTTTTGGTCTATATATGCGAGGATGCCGGCTTCATTGATTAGTTTTTCAAACCAGCGTTGCAGGGGCAGGTTAAAGGAGTCTTTCTGCAGGTTGTTTAGTAGGTCAGCCAGGGCTTTGACCTTGGCCGAGGTTTCATCTGCGGCAAACAGCAACCCTTGCTGTGCTGCGGAAATATGCTCAATATGCTCCATCCTTTTCTTTCTCTGGTGATCCTCGCAATTTCCGAGGGAACGAGCTGGAAGAAATGATAATGCATGATCTCAAACAGCAGGTATTCGCCACCGTTAGGAAGATCATTTTCCATATTGATGTAGCGGAAGAAATTGAGCACCTGCCGGATGAAGGGATCTTCCAGGAGGTTGATGGAACGCTTGACGTAAAAAGGAACGCCGCCTTCCATGAGGAAGCGCTGGAACTCGTCTCCGAATTTATGTTCCCTAT
>REAQ01000257.1 GCA_004294195.1 Sphingobacteriales bacterium
GATGTGCTGGAATTTGGGGGTGTAGATATGCGGGAGACGCCTTTGGTTGAGCGGCGGACGTTATTGGAGGATTTAGGGTTTAGGGTTCAGGGTTTATATCTTTCACCCGTGCTGGAGTTTTCTGAATGGGATCAACTGGTGGAATCAAGGCTTGGCGCGCGGGAGAATGGAAGTGAGGGATTAATGCTGAAAAGAAAAAACTCCATTTACCAGGTGGGCAGAAAGCGGGGCGATTGGTACAAGTGGAAGATCGATCCGCTGACGATTGATGCGGTGATGATCTATGCCCAGAAAGGTTCCGGCCGCAGGAGTAACTTATTTACCGACTACACCTTTGCCGTGAGGGATGGCGAAAAGCTGGTTAGCTTCGCCAAAGCCTATTCCGGGTTGACCGATAAGGAATTTGCCGAAGTGGATGCATTTGTCAAAAGAAATGCCATCGAAAAATTTGGGCCCGTCAGAACCGTCAAACCGGAATTGGTGTTTGAAATTGCATTCGAAGGCATCGCAGCCAGCAGCAGGCATAAATCCGGTGTGGCTCTTCGCTTCCCACGCATCAGCAGGTGGCGCAAAGACAAACCGGTGAGCGAGATCAACACCATCGAAGACCTGAAGCAGATGCTGCAACAATATGGTAAAAAATGAAGACTGTAATCCTGATCATCTTCTTCGTACTTCCAACTTTACACTTCTCCCTTACGGAGGAGCCTGGTGATCCCGTAAAGATCCCTGCGACTCCACAAAGAACTGGCAATGCGGATTCAGGATACCAATTCATCGTCACGGGCGACTATGTCAATAGCGGCCTGCCTTTTCTCTTCTATAGAATGGGCATGGGCGTAAACAAAGACGACTATTTATTACGTGGTGGAGTGAACGCGGGCGTCAGGTATGATTTCAATGTGGTGCGGGCACCCAATGGTGAAGAAATCGTGGTGCCCAACTGTTTGCAATGTCACGCACAGGTCTTTGATGATAAACTCATCATTGGGCTTGGCAATGCAAATATGGATTTTTCTCAATCCGGAAGATTTGATAATCCCATGATCCAGGGCGCTATCGAAAGCTACATGAAGATCAACAAGAAAAAAGCAGAGGCATCTAAAGAATTTCTCCAAGTAAGCAGAACCATTGCGGACCAAATGCAAACAGAAGTGCGGGGCGTCAATGCCGCGGACCGGTTAACGGCCGTGCTCATCTCCCATCGGGATAAAAACACCTTGAAATGGAATGATACGGCCAGTGTGCAATTGCCCAAACAGGTGATCCCTTCTGATGTGCCCGCATGGTGGCTGCTGAAGAAAAAAAACGCGATGTTCTACAGTGGTTTCGGCAGGGGTGATTTCGGCACTTTTCTGATGGGCGCGATCTTACTGACCGTGAATGACACCGTACATGCCAACAAAGTAAATGAGCACATGGACGATGTATTGAGTTATTTGAAATCCATCGAACCACCCAAATATCCGAAGCCCATTGACACTGTGCTAGCCGCCAAGGGTCAGGTGGTTTTTGAAACCAACTGCGCAAAATGCCATGGGTTTTATGGTGATTATCCTTCTTATCCCAACTATTTAATCCCGCAACAAGTCATTCAAACCGATTCACTCTTGAACCATAGCAACTATCAATATTCAGACATGATTGATTGGTTCAATACCAGTTGGTTTTCCAAAGGAGATAATCCTGCTAAGTTGGTTCCTTTCAATGGATACATAGCACCGCCACTGGATGGGGTGTGGATCACTGCTCCCTATTTGCACAATGGATCAGTCCCGGATCTTGAAACGCTGCTAAATAGCACGCTTCGTCCAAAATACTGGAGTCGAAATTTTTCCAAAACAGAATACGACTATGCAAAACTGGGATGGAAATACAAAGCCGAAGAAAAACCCAGTGGCAGAACCGTTTACAACACCACGCTTCCGGGCTATGGCAACCAGGGGCATTATTTTGGCGATAAACTGAATGATGAGGAAAGAAAATCGGTCATAGAATATCTGAAAACCCTTTAAACGCCATTGACAAAAACCAAGCATAACGGTATCGGCTACACGATCATTCAGGAATGGATGAAGGGCCGGAGTATGGAGCCGTTTGCTTTCCAGGAAGAAACCTGGCGCGCCATTGATGCAGGCAAAAGCGGTTTGGTGAATGCGCCAACGGGTTGTGGCAAAACCTTTTCTGTTTTTCTGGGTGCAGTCATTCAGTTCATCCATGAACACCCAACGGACTACCGCACCCGAAATAAAAATGGCTTGCGGTTGATTTGGGTCACGCCCCTTCGTGCATTGGCAAAAGACATC